>NZ_JBEZEV010000026.1:54192-72945 GCF_040649055.1 Micromonospora sp. NPDC049060 | reverse complement strand
GGCGATGTGCCGCCCCACCCTGCTGGGCCGCGCCGCCCGCCTGCTGGGCCGCGCCGCCCGCCTGCTGGGCCGCGCCGCCCGCCTGCTGGGCCGCGCCGCCCGCCTGCTGGGCCGCCTCGATCGCCGCGTCGATCGTCGACCGGCTCGGCCAGCGCAGGGCGGCGAGCGTCATCAGCAGCACTCCGACGGCGCTCCACACCCCGACCACGAGCGGGATGGAGTATCGCTCGGCCAGCAACCCGGTGACCAGGACGGCCACGCCCTGGATGACCTGGACGCCGGTCGCCATGACGCCGAAGGCGCGGGCCCGGAAGCCGTCGGGCAGCGCCCGGACGAAGAGCCCGTTGGCCACCGGCAGCATGCCGGCGACGGCGAACCCGCAGGCCGCGGCGAGCAGCGCCACCACCAGGGGCGGCGGGTCGAACAGGGCGGGCACCAGGGCCAGCGGGGAGAGCACCGCCAACGGCCGCATCAGGCTCAGCCGGCGGTCCGGCCCGAACGCCCGGCTGACGACGAGGCCGCCGAGGATGAAGCCGACGGGGTTCGCCGCCATGATGATCGCCTGCGCGGCGCCGGCGTCCAGCTGGCCGGCGTGCTCGCTCGCCCAGGCGGCGGCGAGGCCCTCCGGCACCACGGAGAAGAGCATGGCGGCGAAGACCAGCACGGCGATGGCCCGCAGCACCGGGGTGCCGAACACGATCTGGAAGCCCTGCGCGGTCTCCCGCAGCAGGTGGCTGCGGTGCGCGGCGGTCATCGCCGTCGGCCGGTCGGCCACGCCGAAGCGGACCAGCGCGGCCGACAGGGCGAACGTCGCCGCGTTGACCAGGAGCGCGGTGGTCGGGTTGAAGGCGGCGATGGCCGCGCCCGCCAGGTAGCCGACGACCTGGGCGGCCTGGCCGACGCTACTGATCATCGACAGCCCGACCACCAGGCGGTCCCCGGTGAGGACCAGGGGGATCAGCGCCGACTTGGCGGCCTGGCTCGGTGGGTTGGCCAGCGTGGTGGCGAAGAGCAGGGCCAGGATCATCGGGACGGGCACACCGGGGATGGCGATGCACACCATCAGCACCATCCGGACGAGGTCGCAGATCACCATGACCTGCCGGTAGCGGTGCCGCTCCGCGAGCGTGGCGAGCAGGGGGCCGCCGACCAGCCAGGGCAGGTAGCTCACCGCGAAGGCGGCGGCCGAGAGCGCGACGGAACGGGTCTCCTCGTAGACCAGCAGGGTGACCGCGGCCTTGGCGATGTAGTCGCCGATCCAGGAGAGCGCGCTGGCCGTGAAGACGGCGCCGTATTCGCGGTTGGCGAACACCTCGCGGAAGGTTGCCGGCCCTTCCGGGGATGGTCGCTCGTCAGGCACCGTCGCCTCCATCGTTCCCCTGAGCGGGCCACTCGTGATGGACGGCCCGGGAACCGTCGTCAGATCTACGGATCAGCGAGGACGTGATCACGCTCCGGGGGAGCGCGTTGCACCGGATTTTGCCCGATCGTCCGACGAGTGGCTAGGGCGAAGGGGTTGATCGTCGCATCTCCGACTGAACGAACGGACGATACCCGAGGGGCCACCCGGCTCGCGACCCCCGCCGCCCGGCGTTCTGGGCGCCTCAGGTGGCGCCGCCCTGCCCGGTCTCGCCGGGGGTGGGGACCGGCATGCCGGGGTAGAACCGGGCGGCGGCGATCTTCGCGGTGATGCCGGAGTTCTCCAGCGCCTCGGCGAGCCGGCGACGCAGCTCCCGGCCCACGGCGAACTGCCCGTCCGCGGACGTCTTGACCACCGTACGGATCACCGCGCCGTCGACAGTCATCTGCTCGACGCCCAGCACCTCCGGCGCCTCGACGATCTCCGGTGCCAGGTCGGGGTCGATCGCCACCGAGGCGGCGGCGGTACGCAGCACGGCAGTGGCCTCCTCCGTGCCGGCGAAGCCGATCGGCAGGTCGACCACCACCAGGGCCCATCCCTGGCTCTTGTTGCCCACCCGGACGATCTCGCCGTTGCGGATGTACCAGAGCACGCCCCGCCCGTCGCGGACGGTGGTGACCCGCAGCCCGACCGACTCCACCACGCCTGTCGCCTCGCCGAGGTCCACGGTGTCGCCGACGCCGTACTGGTCCTCGATCAGCATGAACAGGCCGGCGATCAGGTCCTTGACCAGGCTCTGCGCGCCGAAGCCGAGGGCCACGCCCGCGATGCCGGCGCTGGCCAGCAGCGGGGCCAGGTCGAAGCTGAACTCCTTGAGGATCATCAGCAGCGCGATGCCGAAGATGAACGCGGTGCTCAGGCTGCGCAGCACCGAACCGATCGCCTCGGCCCGCTGCCGGCGCCGCTCCGGAACGAACTCGCCGGGCTCGACGGCGGCGGTGGGGATCCGCTCGCGCAGCGGACGCAGCATGGTCGGCACGCCCGCGTCGGTGGTGGTGCGCACCAGCCGGCGGATCGTGCGGTGCACCAGCCACCGGGCGGCGACCGCCAGCAGCAGGATCATCACGATCCGCAGCGGCTTGAGCAGGATCCAGTAGCTGCCCTCGGCGAACCACACCGAGCCGGTCATGTCGTAGACGCTCTTGCAGAGGGCGTCGTCCAGGCAGGTCGGCGACGGAGCCGGGTCCGGCGCCTCGACGGCGGGCAGGGCGGGCGGCGTCAGGCTGGCAGCGGTCACGCTGTCTTCGTACCGCACCCGGCGGGGCCCCGACCCCCCGACCCTCCGCGTCGTGACCCGGCCCCCGGGTGGCGCGTGCCGGCCGGGCGCGGTCGCACCGGTCAGGTGGCACCCCGGGAGTACGAGCTGACGGCGCAACTATCATGATCAAATGACAGCTTCCACCTTCGTCTTCGTGCCCGGTGCCGGCAGCAACTCGTTCACCTGGGCGCCCATGCAGCGGGAGCTGGCCCTGCGGGGGCACCGCTCGCTGGCCGTCGACCTGCCCGGGCACGGCTTCGGCGCGACGTTCCCGGCGGCGTACCAGGCCCCGCAGGACCTCGCCGCCCTGGCGACCGCGCCGAGCGCGATGGCCGGCGTCGGCCACGCCGACAACGTGGCACACGTCCTGGACGTCGTGCGGCGGGTACGCGAGCACGGACCGGTCATCCTGGTCGGGCACAGCCGGGGCGGGCTCACCCTGACCGGGGTCGCCAACGCCGCCCCGGAGCTGCTGGACCGGCTGGTCTACATCTCGGCGTGGTGCTGTGCCGCCGACACCCCGGCCGGCTACCAGGCCTCGGCGGAGAACGCGTCGAGCGCCCTGAACGGCGTCGGCGGCCTGCTCGCCGCGAACCCGATGGAACTCGGCGCGCTGCGGTTCAACTGGCGCACCGCCGACCCCGCGCTGCTCGCCACCCTCCGGGAGGCGATCCTGGCCGACGGCACCGACGACGAGTTCCACGGCTACCTGAACACCCTGGAGCCGGACGAGAGCCTGGACGCCGGCGAGGAGCGGGCCGACCCGCAGACCTGGGGCCGCGTCCCCCGCACCTACCTGCGGCTCACCGCCGACCGGTCGATGCCGATCGCGCTCCAGGACCGGTTCATCGCCGACGCCGACGCGCTCACCCCTGACAACCCGTTCGACGTGTGGTCCCTCGACGTCAGCCACGCCGCGGTGCTGGTCCGCCCCGGGGAGGCCGCGGCACTGCTCTCCTCCCTGGCCCGGGTCTGACGGACCGGTGGGCCGATCCGATCGACGCCCAGCGCGGCCGATGATGCGCGCGGGAGGTCGCACCCGCCGGTGCGGCATTGATCAAATCATGGTGATCGCGCTTATCGGATTCAATGCGTAAACATGATCATCGAGGCCTGGAATGCGGCGCGTGGGAGTGGGCGGCGGGTGCCGGGCGACGAGGCGAACCGCGAGACAGTTGTCCACCTGAAGCCATGACGGTTTGCGGGCACACTTGCGGGGAACACCCTGCCGTGCCACGAGACGAGGAAAGGCGCGCGATCGAGGCGGTGCGCACCGTCCACAAGGCCGCTACCCGCCACCGGGACGAGGGCCTTCACCAAGCGGCGAGAGAGATTAGCCGGGTTGCACACGAACTCGGGTATGATCCTGGCCCTGTCGGGGATTGGCGACCGTGCCCGGTATGCGGTGCGGAGCCGGGGGCGCAATGCACCTCAGTGCCAAGACACGAACAAGTCAATGGTGTGCATCCAGAACGAGACGCGGAATAGCGAGGCATGCTACTGCGATGCTGAGGACCTGGTCTACGTCGTGCCCGGCAAAGGAACGTTCGTCAAGTCGCGCTGAGCGCCGCAGCTCGTCGACGAGCGAGGCGACAGCGTCCCGCGCCCTGGGTGCGCCAGTCGTCAACAGCGGTCCGGCCGGATGTAGGCGCCACACCAAGCCGGAGCCGTAACCGACCAGACCCGCCACCCGCCTCGATCCTTCCGGACCTCGAAGCGCCAGGGATGCCGGCTGCCCGTCTGTGATGCCTGGTCGTGCCACCAAACCGCGTAGACTTCGGTAACCACCAAGGCGGCACCACCACGGACATGGTCGACCTGCAGCGGGCCTGACTCCAGCTTGCTGGGCGGCATGGCCGATCCTGACATCTGCGCCCGGTAAGCGCGCCACTGACGCACCAGCTTGTCACGACGATCGGTGGCGAGAACTCGACGCAGCCCACCTCATCCCCGCTACTCAACCGCAGCAGGTAGACCGCCACCGCAGCATCAGGAGCGCGCTCACCCTGTTCCGCCTCAACCTGGGCTCTCACCGCCCACGCCGCAGGAACGGCCAGCGCACCTGTGCACGCCATGGCGACGAGAGGCAGCAAGATCCACGGCCAACGCTTCGAGAGGGCTTCCCGCTTCACGCTCGCACTCTAGTGATCTTGAGTTGCCTTGATCAAGTTCACGAAGCTCAATGCGAATGAAAGATCATCGGGCACAGATCCGGCACAACTGAGATCGAAAACGGGTGTAAAACGTCGAGAGGCGCTGAGGGGTTCCGCCCTGCTCAGAGGGCAGATCTGCCCGTTTCTGGGTGATGTCCACTTGGCTTGTCACATTAGTGCGTGCAATCCGGGAGCCGATCAGGGACGATGGGCGCACGGACGTCGGTGATCCGGCCGGCGTCGGCCGTGGTGGGCGACTGCGCCCGTTTCCGGTCGGCGGTGGCGAGCAGGGGGCCGCTGAACCGGGAGGGTGAACGCGATGCCTGACATACGACCCACGGTGGGCTCCGGTGCGCTGGTCCTCAATGCCACCTACGAGCCGCTGTGTGTCGTGTCGGTGCGCCGCGCCGCGATTCTCGTGCTCTCCGCCAAGGCGGTCTGCGTCGCCGACGGCGACGGCATCCTGCACAGCGCCCGCGACGCGCTGCCGGTGCCGTCGGTCGTCCGCCTCACCCGCTTCGTACGCGTGCCCTACCGCACCCACGTCGGGCTTTCCCGCCGCGCCATCTTCGCCCGGGACGGCTGGCGGTGCGCCTACTGCCGGGGGCCCGCCGAGACCATCGACCACGTCTTCCCGCGCAGCCGGGGCGGCCGGCACGCCTGGGAGAACGTCGTCGCGGCCTGCGCCCGGTGCAACCACACCAAGGGCGACAAGACGCCGGCCGAGCTGGGCTGGCGGCTGCACGCGCTGCCGGCGGCCCCGAAGGGCACCGCCTGGCGGGTGCTCGGCCACCGGGCGCCGGACCCCCGCTGGTCCGACTGGCTCGACCTGCGCGATCCCGAAGGCCGCCTGAGCCGGGAGCCCGAGGCCGCCTGACCCGTCGCCCGCGCCCGCACGACCCGGCGCGCGGGCGGGCCGGTCACGTCGTGCGCGCCCGGACCAGGGACGCGAAGACCACCACGTTGTCGGCGTAACCGGTCTCCCCGCCCACCCAGCGCCCGCCGCAGGTGATCAGACGCAGCCGGGGGCGGTCGAAGTCGCCGAAGACCTCGTCGACCGGCAGCCGGTCCTTGTCGAAGCGCTCGACGGAGTCCACCTCGAAGACGGCCACGGAGCGGTCCTGCCGGGCGACCTCGATCCGGTCGCCGTCGTCCAGGTCCCGCAGCTTGTGGAAGACCGCCGGCCCGCTGGTCGTGTCGACGTGCCCGACGATCACCGCCGGGCCGTACTGCCCGGGGGTAGGCCCCTGGTCGTACCAGCCGGCCTCCTGGGCGCGGGCGGCGTCCGGCACCGCGATGCTGCCGTCCGGGGCGATGCCGACCCCGTGCACGGGCGCCCGGACGTCGATCGGGTCGATGGCGATGCCGACGGGCCGGCTGGCGGGCAGCACCGGGAACTTCTTCGGCGCGGGCCGCAGCCCCGCGAGGAACCGCTCCGGCAGCACGCTCACGCCGGCGATCCGCTCCACGCCGAGCATCGTGACGATCAGCGCCATCAACGTCCCGATCACCAGCACCGGCAGGCCCGGCCCCCGCCCCGGGGCCAGCCGGCGGCCGGCCGGGATCCGGCGGTACCGGGGCCGGGCGGGCAGCGGACCGGCGGCCGGGTCGGTGGTGGCGACGCTCGCCGACACCGCCTCCCCGGCCACCCGGCGCAGCCGGCGGGCGGTCGCGGCCGCCGCCCGGCGGGACGCCCGCAGCGCCCGCCGGGTGGTCGCCCGGACCCGGCCCGGATCCGATCGCCTGGTACGCCTCAGGGAGCCGGCCATGGCGACGGCGGGTCAGGAACCGGACCCGGTCCGGCGGCGGTTGCCGAAGAAGCCGAAGCCCACGGCCAGGGCCACGACCGCGAGGCCACCGATCATCAGCATCGAGCCGGTGCCCGAGGTGCCGGCGGTGCCGCCGCCCCCGGTGGCCGGGCCCTTGCTGGGCTGCTCCATGTTCAGCACCGTGAGCGTGGTGGTCGCGGTCTTGCCGTTGTCGCAGCGCAGGTCCACCGGGTAGTCGCCGGGCTCCTTGCTGCCCGGGATGGTGACCTGGCCGGTCAGGAAGCCGTTGTCCGGCCGCAGCATCACCCGCCCGAAGGCGTCGGAGTGCACGTCGGCCTGGCGGTTGTTGGCGTTGTCGCAACCGGCCCGGATGCTGACCCGGGTGCCGGCCTGCGCGCTGTTGGGCACCACCTCGACGAAGGTGTTCTCACCCGCCCAGGCGGGTGCGAGAGTCGTCAGGACGAAGGCCCCGACCAGCCCCAAGACGGTCAGAGCGCGAGTCAGGGCACGTTGGAACGCTGTGAGCACCGGCATGATCCCCCCTTCCGGTGACGATCACCGGAATCCTCCCCGGGCAACAGGGGCCTGCTTTCCCGCTGGCCGGGGGGCAAACCCGGGGCCGGTCAGCGCGGCCGGTCGGCGGGGGGCAGCGGGGTGACGGGCTGCCATTCCAGGGGGGTGGAGAGCACCATCGTGCTGGACGGCTGGCCGTACGGGGCGAGCCGGTCGATGACGCCCTCGAAGTCGTCGATCGACCCGGCGGCCACCTTGAGCATGCTGCACGCGTCGCCGGTGATCCGGTGGATCTCCAGGATCTCGGGCCAGTTCGCCACGTCCGGGTCCCGCAGGATGCACCGCGCCCCGTAACAGGACATCCGGATCAGCGCGACCACGGTGCGGCCGGCCCGGGTCAGGTCGACGTGGGCGTGGTAGCCGGTGATCACCCCGGACTCCTCCAGCCGGCGCACCCGCTCGGCCACGGCCGGCGGCGACAGGTGCACCCGTCGGGAGAGTTCGCTGAAGGAGAGGCGCGCGTCGGCCTGCAGTTCCCGCAGCAGCGCCCAGTCCATGTCGTCCATGAGGCGACCTTACTTTCTCGAAGCCGAATCCGGCTCATGCCTTCTGCGTAGCAGGTCAGACGGGGTGAGCGCCGTTGATCCGGCATTCCATCCGGGGGTTCCGCCGAGACATCATGTCGACATCCCGAAAACGGCCGACCGTCGGCCGTCCCGGGTGACGGAGCAGAGGGAGGCCACGGGTGGAGCAGACGGACGTGCGCGTACCCGCCAAGGCGGCGGTGCGCCCGGTGACCCCGCGGCAGCGCGCGGCCCGCGCCGCCCGCAACGGCGGCGAACCGACGCTGGAGTTCGCCGAGCGGGTGCCGTACGACGCGTACGTGCACGCCAGCACGCTGCACCAGCTGCAGCAGCCGCTGAGCGACGACCCCGGCGAGATGTCCTTCCTGATGGTCAGCCAGATCATGGAGCTGTACTTCAAGCTGACCTGCCACGAGCTGCGCGAGACGCAGCGGCTGCTGCGGGCCGACCGGGTGTGGGACGCGCTGGCCCCGCTGCGCCGCGCCGCGCTGCACCTGGAGGGGCTGAACGCGGCCTGGAACGGGCTGCGCTGGATGACCCCGGCCGACTTCAACCGGTTCCGCAACCTGCTGGGCGAGGGCTCCGGCTTCCAGTCGGCGATGTACCGCCATCTGGAGTTCCTGCTCGGCCTCCGCGACGAGACGCTGATCCGGCCGTTCCGGCGGCAGACCGACGTCCACGCCGAGCTGCGCGCCACCCTGGCGGCGCCGAGCCTCTGGGACGACGTGGTCGCCCTGCTGGCCCGGCACGGCCACGACCTGCCGGCCGACCTGCTCGACCGGGACGTCAACGCCGAGCACCAGCCGCACGCCGCCGTGGAGGCCGCCTGGGTGCGGATCTACGCCGAGCCGGGGCCGGAGAACCACCTGCGGATGCTGGGCGAGGCGCTGACCGAGGTGGCCGAGCAGTTCGGCGACTGGCGGCAGCACCACGTCAAGGCGGTGCAGCGCACAATGGGCGCCAAGGTGGGCAGCGGCGGCTCCGCCGGACTGGCGTGGTTGCAGCGGAGCATGGCCCGGGTGGTCTTCCCCGAGCTGTGGTCGGCCCGGACAGCGATGTGACCCGAGAGCGAGACGACCCCATGACCACCCCCGCATCCGATCCGTCCGGTTTCGCCGCCGGTGAGGCCGAGGCGCGCCGCCTCGACGCCGCCGATACCGGGCACCGCCACCTGTTCCACGTGCCGCCGGCCGACGGCGGCCGGTACCCCGAGGCCGCCTACCTGGCCGGCAACTCCCTCGGCCTGCAACCCCGGGCCACCCGCGACGAGCTCGCCGCCGACCTGGACGCGTGGAGCCGCCTCGGCGTCGAGGGACACCTGGAGGGCGAGCGGCCCTGGCTGCCGTACCACGAGCTGCTGACGGCGCCGGCCGCGCGACTGGTCGGCGCCGCCCCGGCGGAGGTCGTGGTGATGAACTCCCTGACGGTCAACCTGCACCTGCTGATGGTCAGCTTCTACCGGCCGGCCGGGGCGCGCACCCGGATCGTCATCGAGGACAGCACCTTTCCCTCGGACAGCTACGCCGTGCGCAGCCAGGCCCGCTTCCACGGCCTCGACCCGGACACCACGGTCGTCCGGCTGCGCCCGCGCGCCGGCGAGGACACCCTGCGCACCGAGGACGTGACCGCCTACCTGGCCGCCGAGGGCGACACGGTGGCGCTGGTGCTGCTCGGCGGGGTCAACTACCTCACCGGCGAGCTGATGGACATCCCGGCCATCACCGCCGCCGGCCGCGCGGCGGGGGCCGTGGTCGGCTGGGACCTGGCCCACGCCGCCGGCAACGTCCCGCTCGCCCTGCACGACTGGGACGTCGACTTCGCCGCCTGGTGCTCCTACAAGTACCTGAACTCCGGCCCCGGCGCGCTGGCCGGCGTCTTCGTGCACGAGCGGCACCTCGGCGACCCCGACCTGCCCCGCTTCGAGGGCTGGTGGAGCACCGAGGCGGCCACCCGGTTCGAGATGACCCCGGTCTCCCGGCCGCCGGCCACCGTCGAGGCGTGGCAGATCTCCAACCCGCCGATCTTCGCGATGGGCCCGGTGCGTACCTCGCTGGAGCTCTTCGACTCCGTCGGGATGCCCGCGCTGCGCGAGCGCAGCGTCCGGCTCACCGGCTACCTGGCGGGACTGCTGGACGAAGTGACCGCGAACCGTCCGCTGACCGTGGTCACCCCGCGCGAGCCGGAGCGGCGCGGCTGCCAGCTCTCGGTGCGCATCGGCGCGGGCAGCGCGGCCGGGCTGGCCAAGCGGCTGCGGCACGAGCACGGCGTGATCGCCGACGCGCGGGAGCCGGACATCATCCGGTTCGCCCCGGTGCCGCTCTATTCCACGTTCCACGACTGCTGGCGGGTCGCCGACGCGCTGGCCGCCACGGTGGAGGTGAACTCATGACCGACCAGCGGGACGAGATCGCGGTCGTCGGCGCGGGCCTCGCCGGCTGCCTGCTGGCCTGCTTCCTGGCTCGGCGCGGCTACCCGGTGGCGCTCTACGAGCGGCGGCCCGACCCGCGCACCGGCACGGTGGAGCGGGGACGCTCCATCAACCTGGCGCTCTCCGAGCGGGGCCTGGACGCGCTGCGCCGCATCGGCCTCGACGAGCAGGTGCTGGCCGACGGGCTGCCGATGCGCGGCCGGATGATCCACCCCGTCGACGGCGAGGCGCAGTTCCAGTCGTACAGCGCCGCCGGCGACCGGGCGATCAACTCGATCAGCCGGGGCGCGCTGAACAACGCCCTGCTCGACGCGGCCACCAGCCTGCCCGGGGTGCGGGTCGCCTTCGACCACCGGCTCGTCGGGCTCGATCCGACCAGCGGCGAGATGACCTTCGAGACCCCGCAGGGCACGGTCGCGGCCACCGCGTCGGTCGTCCTCGGCGCCGACGGCGCCGGCTCCGCGATGCGCGGGCAGCTGCTGGCGTACGGGCTGCTGACCGAGAGCGTGGACTTCCTCGACTACGGCTACAAGGAGCTGACGATCCCGCCGCTGGGCGGGGACTTCGCCCTCGACCCGGAGGCGCTGCACATCTGGCCGCGCGGCACCTCGATGATGATCGCGCTGCCGAACCCGGACCGCTCGTTCACCTGCACGCTCTTCTGGCCCACCCACGGCACCGCCAGCTTCGCCTCCCTGGGCAGCCCGGCGGCCATCGAGCGGCACTTCGCCGAGCACTACCCGGACCTGCCGCCGCTCGCCCCGGGCCTCGTCGACGACTACCAGCACAACCCCGTGGGCGTGCTCGGCACCGTCCGCTGCACCCCCTGGCAGGCGTACGGAAAGTTCGGCCTGCTCGGCGACGCGGCACACGCCATCGTCCCGTTCTACGGCCAGGGCGCGAACTGCGCCTTCGAGGACGTGGTCGAGCTGGACCGCTGCCTGGACGAGTGCGCCGACGACTGGTCCGAGGCGCTGCCGCTGTTCCAGCAGCGCCGGCAGGCCAACGCCGAGGCCATCGCGCAGATGGCGCTGGCGAACTTCGTGGAGATGCGGGACAAGGTCGCCTCGCCGCTGTTCCAGGCCGGCCGGAAGGTCGAGCACGCGCTGGAGCGGGTGCTGCCGGGCCGGTACGTCTCCCGCTACGAGCTGGTGTCCTTCTCGACCTCCCCGTACGCGGAGGTGCGTCGCCGGGTCCGCCGGCAGCACCGCCTGCTCGGGGCGGTGGCCGCCGGGGCCGTGGCGCTGCTGGCCGGCGCGGTCGGCCTCACGATCAGCCGAGGGAGACGTCGATGACCGTGACCTGGGATCCCCGGCTGATGGCCGGGACGGCGCCCGACGGCCCGCCGCTCCTGCGCAATTTCGTCGGTGGTGAGTTCGTCGATGTGGGGCGGCGGTTCACGAAGCGCAGTCCGGTCACGGGTGAGCCGGTCTTCGAGGTGGTGGAGGCCGACCAGGGGTGTGTGGACGATGCAGTCGCCGCCGCGCGGGCCGCGCTGCGCGGGCCGTGGGGCCGGATGGGGGAGCGGGAGCGCGCCGAGGTGTTGCGTCGGGTCGCCGACGAGTTGGAGCGCCGCTTCGACGACCTGGTGTCCGCCGAGGTCGCCGACACCGGCAAGTCGATCTCGCAGGCGCGGACGTTGGACATTCCGCGTGGTGCGGCGAACTTCCGCGCCTTCGCGGAGATCGTGGCGACCGCGCCGACGGAGTCCTTCACCACGGTCACCCCGACCGGCGGCCGGGCACTGAACTACGCGGTGCGTAAGCCGGTGGGTGTGGTGGCGGTGATCGTGCCGTGGAACCTGCCGCTGCTGCTGCTCACCTGGAAGGTGGCTCCGGCGTTGGCGTGCGGTAATGCGGTGATTGTGAAGCCGAGTGAGGAGACGCCGGCGTCGGCGACGTTGTTGGCGGAGGTGATGGCGGCGGCGGGTGTGCCGGAGGGTGTGTTCAATCTGGTGCACGGGTTCGGTCCGGATTCGGCGGGGGAGTTCCTGACCCGTCATCCGGATGTCGACGCGATCACGTTCACCGGTGAGTCGTCGACCGGCAGCGCCATCATGCGGGCGGCTGCCGAAGGTGTTAAGGCGGTCTCCTTCGAGTTGGGTGGCAAGAACGCCGGTCTGGTCTTCGCGGACGCGGATCTGGACGCGGCGGTGGCGGGTTCGGTGCGGTCGAGTTTCACCAATGGTGGTCAGGTGTGTCTGTGCACGGAGCGGGTCTATGTGCAGCGGCCGGTGTTCGAGGAGTTCACGGCCCGGTTGGCGCAGCGGGCTGGTGAGCTGTCGTTCGGATGGCCCGCCGACGAGGCCACGGTGAACATGCCGCTGATCTCGCATCAGCATCGGGAGAAGGTGCTGGGCTACTACGACCTGGCTCGTGGTGAGGGTGCGCAGGTGCTGACCGGGGGTGGGGTGCCGGCCTTCGGTGACGCCCGTGATGGTGGTGCGTATGTGCAGCCGACGGTGTTGACGGGGTTGGGTGCGGATGCGCGGACCAATCGCGAGGAGGTCTTCGGGCCGGTGGTGCATGTGGCGCCGTTCGATGACGAGGATGAGGCGTTCGCGTTGGCGAACGGCACGGAGTACGGGTTGGCGGCGGCGGTGTGGACGCGCGATGTGGGTCGGGCGCACCGGGCCGGTATGCGGTTGGACGCCGGCATCGTGTGGGTGAACACGTGGTTCCTGCGGGACCTGCGGACGCCGTTCGGTGGGGTGAAGGCGTCCGGGATCGGGCGCGAGGGTGGCGTGCACTCCCTCGATTTCTACTCCGAGTTGACCAACGTCTGCGTGGACCTGACATGACTGGACGCGGCGAGTGCATCGGTGGCGCGGGCGCAGTGGACGTGGCGAGCACATCGGTGTCGCGGAGTGTCCTGGCGGCTCCGAGTGGAGTGGGGAGCTGACATGAGCGTCGATTACGAGGCGGCGGCGCGGGAGCTGGCTGGCGCGCGGGAGTACGGCAAGCCGTGTCCGCCGCTGCGGGGGCGGCTGCTGCCGGAGGGCGACGTCACATCGGCGTACCTGGTGCAGCAGCTTCAGGTGCGGCAGTGGTTGCAGCGCGGCCACCGGCGGGTGGGCGCGAAGATCGGGCTGACGTCGCGGGCGGTGCAGGAGAGCTTCGGTGTCTTCCAGCCGGACTTCGGGGTGCTCACCGACGACATGGCGGTGCCCGACGGGGCAGAGGTGCCGATGGGCCGGCTGCTCCAGCCCCGGGTGGAGGCGGAGGTCGCGTTCGTGCTGGGCGCGGACCTGCCCGACGAGCGGATCACCGGCGCGGACGTGATCCGGGCGGTGGACCATGTGCTGCCGGCGATCGAGATCGTGGATTCGCGGGTGGCGGGGTGGGACATTTCGATCGTGGACACGGTGGCGGACAACGCCTCCAGCGGCCTGTTCGTGCTCGGCACCACGCCGCGCCGGCTCGCCGAGGTGGACCTGCGGCTGTGCGGCATGGTCCTCGAGCAGGCCGGTGAGCCGGTGTCGGTCGGCGCGGGCGCGGCCTGCCTGGGCAACCCGTTGCACGCGGTGCAGTGGCTGGCGCAGACCCTCGCACGCTCCGGTGATCCGCTGCGTGCCGGGGACGTGGTGCTCTCCGGGGCGCTCGGTCCGATGGTGCCGGTGACGCCCGGCGCGGCGTACGAGGCGCGGATCTCCGGCCTGGGCTCTGTCCGCACGTGCTTCTCGAAGGAGGCGTCGTGACCACTGGCGTGGCGGTGATCGGGTCGGGCAACATCGGCACCGATTTGATGATCAAGGTGTTGCGGTTGTCGGAGTCGCTGCGGATGGTGGCGATGGTGGGCATCGACCCCGGGTCCGATGGTCTGGCGCGGGCGCGGCGGTTGGGTGTGGCGACGACCGCTGAGGGTGTCGACGGCCTGGTGGCGATGCCGGAGTTCGCGGATGTGGAGTTGGTGTTCGATGCCACGTCGGCGGGCGCGCACCGGCGCAACGACGCGGTGCTGGCGGCGCACGGTCGGCTGGTGGTGGACCTGACGCCGGCGGCGATCGGTCCGTATGTGGTGCCGCCGGTGAACCTGGACGAGCACCTGGGTGAGCGCAACGTGAACATGGTGACGTGTGGTGGGCAGGCGACGGTGCCGATCGTCGCGGCGGTGGGTCGGGTGACGCCGGTGGTGTACGGCGAGATCGTCGCCTCCATCGCTTCCAAGTCGGCGGGGCCGGGGACGCGGGCGAACATCGACGAGTTCACGGAGACGACGGCGCGGGCGATCGAGGTGGTCGGCGGCGCGCAGCGTGGTAAGGCGATCATCGTGTTGAATCCGGCGGATCCGCCGTTGTTGATGCGTGACACGGTGTACTGCCTGTGCGAGGACGCCGACGCCGATCGGGCGGCGATCGCCGGCTCGGTGGCGCAGATGGTGGCGGCGGTGCAGGAGTACGTGCCGGGGTACCGCCTGAAGCAGGACGTGCAGTTCGACCGCGTCGATGCGTACGTGCCGTCGCTGGGTCGGCACCTGAGCGGGTTGCAGGTGTCGGTGTTCCTGGAGGTCTCCGGCGCGGGGCACTACCTGCCGGCGTACGCGGGGAACCTGGACATCATGACGTCTGCGGCGCTGCGCACGGCGGAACGGCTGGTGGCGGTGCGTTCCGAGGCTGCTTCGGGGGTGCTGTCGTGACTGATCTGTACATCCAGGACGTGACGTTGCGCGACGGCATGCACGCCGTCGCCCACCGCTACACGGTCGAGCAGGTCCGCACGATCGCAGCGGCGCTGGATGCTGCCGGGGTGGCCGCGATCGAGGTCGCGCACGGTGACGGGCTGGCCGGGTCGAGTGTGAACTATGGCCATGGTGCGGCCAGTGACGCCGACTGGATCGCTGCGGCGGCGGAGGTGATGACGAACGCGAAGCTGACCACGTTGCTGCTGCCGGGGATCGGCACGATCGCCGATTTGAAGGCGGCGAAGGCGCTCGGGGTGACGAGTGTGCGGATTGCGACGCACTGCACGGAGGCGGACATTTCGGCGCAGCACATTGCGTGGGCGCGGGAGAACGGCATGGACGTGTCCGGGTTCCTGATGATGTCGCACATGAACGACCCGGCCGGCCTGGCGGGGCAGGCGAAGTTGATGGAGTCGTACGGGGCGCACTGCGTCTACGTCACCGATTCCGGCGGCCGGCTCCTCATGTCCGACGTCGCCGAGCGGGTGGACGCGTACCGGCAGGTGTTGGCGGCGGACACGCAGATCGGTATCCACGCCCACCACAACCTGTCCCTCGGCGTCGCCAACAGCGTCGTCGCGGTCGAGCACGGGCGCGTCCTCGGTGACGGGCCGCTGGGTTCGGCGCACGGTCGGACGGTGCGGGTCGACGCGTCCCTGGCCGGGCAGGGCGCCGGGGCGGGCAACGCGCCGCTGGAGGTGTTCGCGGCCGTCGCGGAGTTGCACGGGTGGGAGCACGGTTGTGACGTGTTCGCGCTGATGGATGCCGCTGACGACATCGTGCGGCCGTTGCAGGACCGTCCGGTGCAGGTCGACCGGGAGACCCTGTCGCTGGGCTATGCGGGGGTGTATTCGAGTTTCCTGCGGCATGCGGAGCGGGCGTCGGGCAAGTACGGGGTGGATGTGCGCTCGATCCTGGTCGAGTTGGGCCGCCGCCGCATGGTCGGCGGGCAGGAAGACATGATCGTGGACGTGGCACTGGACCTCGCCGACGGTCGCGCGCAGACGGGTGCGGCACAGTGAGCGTGAGGATTGAGCCGGGCGTGCGAGCCGCGCAGTCGCGAACGAGGGAGACGCCATGATCGGGCCGGACACTGCGGGTATCGCCGAGCGCCTCGGCGTGGCGGCGGACACCGCCACCGCCATTCCGCAGCTTGCTGCGGAGACGGGTCTGGATGTGGATGCGGCGTATGGGGTGCAGACGGCGTTGATCCAGCGTCGCCTGGATCGGGGTGAGCGTCTGATCGGGTTGAAGATGGGCCTGACCAGCAAGGCGAAGATGGCGCAGGTCGGCGTGGACGAGGTCATCTGGGGCCGCCTCACCGACACCATGCGCATCCCCGACGGCGGCACCCTCGACCCCACCGCCTTCATCCACCCCCGCGTCGAGCCCGAAGTGGCGTTCCTGCTGGACCGGCTGCCCGAGCCGGGCGAGCCGGTCGGGGACTTCACCGACGCCGTGCGCGCGGTCGCCCCGGCCATCGAGGTCATCGACTCGCGGTACGCCAACTTCACGTTCTCCCTGCCGGATGTGATCGCCGACAACACCTCCGCCGCCGCCTTCACCATCGGCCCCTGGTCGCCGGTGCCGGACGGGCTGGACAACCTGGGGGTGCTGCTGGAGATCGACGGACGGGTGGCGCAGGTCGGCTCCACCGCCGCGATCCTCGGCGACCCCCGCCGCGCACTGGATGAGGGCATCCGCCTCGCCGGCCGCCACGGCGTACGGCTACGCGAAGGCTGGGTGTTCCTCGCCGGCGCCGCCACCGCCGCCGTCCCCCTACGCCCCGGCGCCCACGTACGCGCCGTCGTCGAACACCTCGGCACCACCTCCCTGCGAGCCACCGCATGACCGCCAACCCGAGCACGCCCGCGAACCAGGGCGCGGCAGCAGGCAACGGCACGGGCGCACGGGCGCACGTCGTCGCCGGCAAGGCCGTACCCCGTGGCGCGTTCCCGCACGTCAAGGTCGCCGGTGGGTTCGTGTTCGTCTCCGGCACCTCCAGCCGCCGCCCCGACAACACCTTCGCGGGCGTCGAGGTCGACGAGCTGGGCACGACGAACCTGGACATCCGCGCGCAGACCCGCGCCGTCATCGACAACATCCAAGATCTGCTGCGGACAGTCGGCGCCGACCTGAGCGACCTCGTGCAGGTCACCACCTACCTCGTCAACATGAACGACTTCGGCGGCTACAACCAGGTCTGGGCCGAGTACTTCGACGCCACCGGCCCCACCCGCACCACCGTCGCCGTGCACCAACTACCCCACCCGCACCTGCTCATCGAGATCCAGGCAGTGGCCCTTCTTCCGTCAGGAGGTCAGTCGTGAGTGAGATCGCGGAGCCGTTCAGCTTCCCCGGTTGGATCGCGGAGAACCAGCACCTGCTCAAGCCGCCGGTCGGCAACAAGGAGATGTTCCCGGGCGGGGACGACTTCATCGTGATGGTGGTGGGCGGGCCCAACCAGCGCACCGACTTCCACGTCGACCCGTACGAGGAGTTCTTCTACCAGGTCAAGGGCAACATGCACGTCAACCTGATGACCCCGGAGGGGCCGCGTACGGTGCACGTGCGCGAGGGCCAGATGTGGATGCTGCCGCGCAACACCCCGCACTCGCCGCAGCGGCCCGAGGCCGGCTCGATCGGCGTGGTCGTGGAGCGGGTCCGCGAGGAGGGCACGCTGGAGAAGTTCCAGTGGTACTGCGCCGAGTGCGGGCACAAGGTGCACGAGGTGGAGTTGCAGGTCCGCGACATCGCCGCCGACCTGCCCCCGGTGTTCCAGGCGTTCTACGCCGACGAGGCCGCCCGCACCTGCGGGAACTGCGGCGCGCTGCACCCGGGCAAGGGCTGATGCCTGCCGGGCCCGGGCCGGCGCGGCCGCCCGTGGTCGACGTGCACACGCACGTCGTACCGAAGGGGTGGCCGGACCTCGGCGCGGCGTGCGGCGGGTCCGGTTGGCCCTGGCTGCGGGTCGACTCCGAGCGGGCGGCCATGATCATGGTGGGGGAGACGGAGTTCCGCCCGGTCGGGGCGGAGTGCTGGGACGCGCCGACCCGCCTCGGCGACATGGACGCCGACGGCGTGGACGTGCAGGTCGTGTCGCCCACCCCGGTCTTCTTCAGCTACGACCGGCCCGCCGACCAGGCGGTCAAGGTGGCCCGGATCTTCAACGACCGCACCCTGGAGGTCACCGCCGCCGGTGGCGACCGGCTGGTGCCGTTCTGCCAGGTGCCGTTGCAGGACCCGGAGGCGGCCTGCGCCGAGTTGGACCGCTGCCTCGCGGCCGGGCACGCCGGGGTGGAGATCGGCAACCACGTCGGCGACCGCGACCTGGACGACGCCGGGATCGTGGAGTTCCTGACGCACTGCGCCGAGGTGGGCGCGCCGGTCTTCGTGCATCCGTGGGACATGCCGGGCGGCCCCCGGCTGGACCGGTGGATGGCCCGCTGGCTCGCCGGGATGCCCGCCGAGACGCACCTGTCGGTGCTGGCGCTGATCCTGGGCGGCGTCTTCGACCGGGTGCCCGACACGCTGCGGATCTGCTTCGCGCACGGCGGCGGCAGCTTCCCGTTCTGGCTGGGCCGCGCCGACAACGCCTGGCACCGCCGTGGCGACCTTGTACGCGGTGCCTCCACCGCCCCGCCCAGCTCGTACGTCGACCGGTTCTGCGTCGACTCGGTGGTCTTCTCCGCGCCCGCGCTGCGGCTGCTGGTCGACACGATGGGCGCCGAGCGGGTGCTCGTCGGCAGCGACTACCCGTACCCGCTGGGGGAGCGGCCGGTCGGCCGGGTGGTGCGCGAGGCGGACTTCCTCACCGGCGAGCAGCGCGACCTGCTGCTCGGGGGCAACGCGCTGCGCTTCCTCGGCACCCGCTCCTGACCCGCGCCCGGGCGGCAGCACGGTTGTCGTGCGGCCACCGGTGTGGGCGTCGCCCAGGTTGCTGCCGAC
>NZ_JBEZEV010000026.1:0-54182 GCF_040649055.1 Micromonospora sp. NPDC049060 | reverse complement strand
GGGGCCACCGGGGGGCGAGCCCGCGCCCCCCCCCCCTCCCGGGCGCGGGGGGGGCGCGGTCCCCGCGGGCCCCCGCGCCGCCCGGCGGGTGGAATCCGGAGCCGTCGCGGCCCCCAGTGCGCGCGACGGCCCCGGAGCATGGGGTTCAGGAGTGCGGGCAGGTGTCCCGGTACTCCTCGATCGCCGAGCCCCGCGGGGCCGGGCAGAGGAACTGCTCGTAGCGGGTGTCGTCGTCGACGAACCGCTTGAGCCAGGAGATGCTGTACTTCGCCACCGTCACGTTCGCCGAGGTGGGCGCGGAGTGGCTCGCCGCGTTCAGCTCCAGGTACGCCTTGTCCAGAGTGGCCGGCAGGCTGGTGTAGAACGGCTCCGAGTGCGACGAGACCGGGGCCACGGTGTCGTTCTCGGCCCCGATGACCAGGGTCGGTACGCGCACCGTGGACCAGCTCTTCTGGGTGTGCCAGCCGGTCAGCGGGATCGCCGCCTGCAACGCGGGCCGGGTGCTGGCCGCCGACAGGCTGCCTCCGCCGCCCATCGAGTGACCCATCACGGCGAGCCGGTTCCTGTCGATCCGGGTGCGGACGGTGCTGGTGTTGGTCAGGTAGTCCAGGGCGGCCAGCAACTGGGTGCCCCGGCTGGCCGGCTGGTCGTAGACGGACCGGGTGTCGATGGTGATGACGACGAAGCCCTGCGAGGCCAGGCGCGGGCCGAGCCACGCGACCGACGTCTGGCGCGCGGTGAAGCCGGGGGAGATGGCGACCGCGCCGAAGGTGCCCTCGGCGGTGCTCGTCGGGTAGTAGATCGTCCCGCCGCCGAAGCCGCTGACGCTGCTGGCGCCCACTGTGGTCTGTGCGGTGGCGAACGGGCCCCGGGTGGCCTCGATGCTGGCCACGGTGGGCGCGGGGCCGCGCTCGTAGGGGTTGGCGGCGAGTGGCGCGGCCGTAGGCAGGTCCCGGGCGCCGGCGGGTGCGGCGGGTGCGGCGGCCAGGCTCGCGCCGACCAGGGCGAGGGCCAGCAGCGGACGGGTGGCGCGCGAGGACCAGCGGCGGCGGGGGACGGGGTGCAGAGCGGGTAGAGGTTGCACGGCGACGCTCCTGCGGGGGTGGGGGTCGGTGGCGGCGTTGCGGGGGGGCCACCGGGTGGACGGTGATCGCCATCGATCGGGTCCATCCTGCGTGCCGGGTGCCGGTGGCCGGTCATCCCGATGTGGTCATGTCCGGGGGGATATGGCGCTCGTCGCACCTCCGGCCGGCCGTGTCGTACGGCACAGTGGCGGCCGGGCGGGCAGGATGAGGGGATGGCCGAGCCGCACGACCTGACCGCGCTGGAGCAGGCCGCCGCGATCGCCCGGGGCGAGCTGTCCAGCGTCGAACTGGTCGAGCACCACCTGACCCGGGTCGACGCGCTCGGCGACACCGTCGGCGCGTTCGTCACGGTCACCGGCGAGCGGGCCCGCGCGGCGGCCCGCGCCGCCGACGCCGTCCCCGCCGACGAGCGCGGCCCGTTGCACGGCGTGCCGACCGCGATCAAGGACCTGACCCTCACCGCCGGGGTGCGCACCACCTTCGGCTCGGCGGCGTTCGCCGACTTCGTGCCGCCCGTGGACGCCGACGTGGTCCGGTTCATGGCGGAGGCCGGGCTGGTGAGCCTGGGCAAGACCACCACCTCCGAGCTGGGCTGTTCGCTCTACTCGGAGGGGCTTGTCGCGCCGCCGGCCCGCAACCCGTGGGACCTGGCGTACACCGCCGGCGGCTCCAGCGGAGGGGCGGCGGCGGCCGTCGCGGCCGGGCTGGTGCCGGTCGCCCAGGGCTCCGACGGCGGCGGCTCGCTGCGCATCCCGGCGTCGCTGTGCGGCCTGGTCGGCTACAAGCCGAGCCGGGGGCTGGTCTCCGGGGGGCCGGTCGGCTCCGGCGCCTTCGGCCTGCCCACCAACGGCCCGATCGGGCGTACGGTCGCCGACGTGGCGGCGCTGCTCGACGTGCTGGCCCGGCCGGTGCCCGGCGAGCCCTACCTGGCGCCCGTCCCGCCCCCGGGCGGCTGGCTCGGCGCGGCCCGCGCGGCCGACCCGGGGCGGCTGCGCGTCGGGCGGTTCACCGCCCCGATGCTCGCCGACGAGCCGGTGCACCCCGACTGCCTCGCCGCCGTGGACCGGGCGGCGGCGCTGCTCACCGCCGCCGGCCACGAGGTGGTCGACGTCCCCGCGCCCCTCGGGCCCGCCGTGTGGCCGCTGTTCGAGATCGTCTGGTACGTGCTGGCGCTCGCGCCCGTGCCGCGCGGGCGGGAGAGCGCGCTGCTGCCGCTGACCCGCCACCTGCGGGCCCGGGGCGCGGAGATCTCCGCCGGCACCCTCACCGCCACGCTCGGCGAACTCCAGGCGCAGGTACGCCTCGGGGTGCGCCGCACCGCCGGCTGCGACCTGCTGCTCTGCCCGACCCTCGCCGCGCCGCAGGCGCCGCTGGGCTGGTTCGCCGAGGGGGGCGACCCGGCCGAGGACTTCGACCGGCAACGCCGGTTCTCGCCGTACTGCGCCGTGTTCAACGTCACGGGTGATCCGTCCGTGTCCCTGCCGGTGGGCGTCACCGCCGAGGGGCTGCCAGTGGGGGTCCTGCTGACCGGCCGGTACGGCGACGACGCGAGGTTGATCGCCACGGCTGCGCAACTGGAGCACTCCAGTGGCGGATGGGATCGCCACCCCGCAATCTGGCGGGCCGTGGGCTCCGCTAACGTGAATGGCAGCGGTGTCGGGAGGTCGGCGCCATGATCGTCCACCCGACCCGGATCCTTGAGGTCTCTTCTTCCGCCTGGGGGCGTTGGGATTGTCTGTAACCGAGACGTTGCTGGTCTTCGTCGGCATCCCGGCGGCCGCGGTGCTGGTGATCGCCGGTCTGGCGTACGCCGGTAGCCGTGGCGGCGGCGGTGGCGGCGCCAAGCGCTACCGGCCGGGCCGGTCCTTCGACTTCACTCCGGTCTGGTTCCTGGGCCGGCCGGAGCAGCTGGCCGACTCGGCCGGCACCGCCCTGGCAGCGGGCGCGCAGGCGCCGGCGCTGACCAGCCGCAAGCAGGAGCAGGCCGGCATCGAGGCGCCGGCCGGTGGAACCGGAGGCGCAAGTGACCGTTGGTGAGAAGCAGGCCGGGACGGGGAATCCGCCCGAGGTGCTGGACGGGCCGTTCTCGACCCGCCAGCTGCTGCGCATCGACGAGGCCCTGCGCCTGGCGGACCAGGGCACCGGCCTGGTCTTCTCGGTCTTCGTCGGCGGCCTCGACGAGCCGGTCCGGGAGCACGCGGAGCGGCTGCACCGCCAGCTCGCCGAGCCCGACCGGTCGGTCCTGATCGCGGTGTCGCCCAACCAGCGGCAGCTGGAGATCGTCACCGGCCGGCACGCCCGCAAGCGCATCCCCGACACCTACGCCCGGCTCGCCGCGCTGTCGATGGTGGCGGCGTTCGGCGGCGGCGACCTGGCCGGCGGCATCATCAACGGCCTCGACCAGCTCGCCAGCCACGCCGGCAAGGGCTGACCGACTCGAGCCCACCCGACGTCCAACGGTGAAGCCCGGTCCGCACCGCGGACCGGGCTTCACCGTGTCGGGCGTACGTCAGGCGCTGCGCGCGTCCCGCTCGCGGGCCCGCAGGGCGCGGACGACGCCGTCGCGGCCCTCGCCCACCAGCCGGCGCAGCGGGGCCGAGTGGCCGTCGCCGGCCAGCCACGCGTCGGTGGCCGCCACGGTCTCGTCGTCCACCAGGTACGCCGGGTACGCCAGCTGCGCGAACTCCTGCGCCGGCTCGCTGTCCCGGCTGCCCCAGACCTGGTCCACCGTGGCGAAGTACGCGTCGCGGTAGGGCACCGTCAGCTCGACCTGCGCCGGGTGGATGAGGCCCTGCAACAGCGCCCGGTTGCGCCAGTTCGGCAGCGACTCCGGGCCGGTCAGCTGAGCCCAGACGGCGGCCTTGTTCTCCGCCGTCGGCACCAGCGCGTGCGCGTACGCGGCCTCGCGCTCGCCACTGGCCGTGCGGTCCCCGGCCAGCTCGGCCTCGATCTCGGCGGGACCGGCCGCGCCGTTGGCGACCAGCGCGTCCAGCACAGCCCAGCGCAGCTCGGTGTCGATGGACAGACCGGCCGGAACGTCGGTGCCGGCCAGCCAGCCCCGCAGGGTGGCCAGGTCCTCGGCCGAGCGGGCCGCCGTGGCGTACGCGCGGGCCCAGGTCAGCTGGAAGCCGCTGCCCGGTTCCGCCGCCGCCAGCGTCGTCCGCGCGGTGCGGGCCAGCTCCGCCCAGCCGGTCGGCGCCCAGGCCGGGTCGGCGTAGAAGGTGAGCGCCGTCTTGGCCTGGCGCAGCGCGGCGTTGACCAGGTTGATGTCGGTCTCGGCGGGCAGCCCCGCCAGCACCAGCGCCACGTAGTCGCGGGCGGCCAACTCGGCGTCGCGGGTCATGTCCCAGGCGGCGGTCCAGCACAGCGCGCGGGCCAGCGACGACTCGAAGCCGGCGATGTGCTGCACCACGGTGGCCATCGACCGCTCGTCGAGGCGCAGCTTGGTGTAGGTGAGGTCGTCGTCGTTGAGCAGCAGCACGTCGGCGGCGGGCACGCCGCGCAGCGCGGTCAGCTCGGTCCGCTCGCCGGCGACGTCGATCTCGTGCCGCTCGCGGCGGACCAGCCGGCCGTCGGTCAGGTCGTAGAGGCCCACGCCGATCCGGTGGGTACGCAGCGTCGGGTGCGCGGTGGGCGCCTCCTGGAGCACGACGACCTGCTCGTAGGTGCCGTCCGCGCCGATCGTCAGCTCCGGCCGCAGGGTGTTGACCTGCGCCGTCTCCAGCCACTGGGCGGCGAACTTGCGCAGCTCCCGGCCGGAGGCCGTCTCCAGCTCGGAGAGCAGGTCGTCGAAGGTGGCGTTGCCCCAGGCGTGCTTGGCGAAGTAGGCCCGCAGGCCGGCCAGGAACGGCTCCTCACCGACGTACGCGACGAGCTGCTTGAGCACGCTCGCGCCCTTGGCGTAGGTGATGCCGTCGAAGTTGACCTCGACCGCCTCCAGGTCCGGCATCTCGCAGTAGACCGGGTGGGTGGAGGAGAGCTGGTCCTGCCGGTAGCCCCAGTTCTTCCGGATGGACAGGAACGTCGTCCAGGCCTCGGTGAAGCGGGTGGCGTGGGTGTTGCACCAGTGGCTGGCCCACTCGGCGAACGACTCGTTGAGCCACAGGTCGTTCCACCAGCGCATGGTGACCAGGTCACCGAACCACATGTGCGCCAGCTCGTGCAGGATCGTGTTGGCCCGCTGCTCGTACTCGTAGTCGGTCACCTGCGAGCGGAAGAGGTAGTGCGACTCGGCGTGCGTGACGCAGCCGAAGTTCTCCATGGCGCCGGCGTTGAAGTCGGGCACCCACAGCTGGTCGTACTTGGGCAGCGGGTAGCGCACGCCGAACTGCTCGTGGAAGAAGTCGAAGCCCTGCTTGGTGACCAGGAAGAGGTCGTCCGAGTCGAGGTGCGGCGCCATCGAGGCCCGGCAGAACGCGCCCAGGTCGATGCCGTCGTGGCTGTCCCGCACCTCGTGGTACGGCCCGGCGCAGAGGGCGGTGATGTAGGTGCTCATCCGCACCGAGGTGGTGAGGTGGACCGTCTTCAGCCCCTCGCCCGCCGCCTCCTCCCGCTCCACCGGCATGTTCGAGACCACCTTCCAGTGGTCCGGGACGGTGGCGTGCCAGGTGTAGACGCTCTTCAGGTCGGGCTGGTCGAAGCAGGCGAAGACCCGCTGGGCGTCGGCCGTCTCGAACTGGCTGTAGAGGTAGGTCTCGCCGTCGACCGGGTCGACGGTGCGGTGCAGGCCCTGCCCGCTGTTCGAGTACGCGAAGTCCGCCTCGACGACGAGCGTGTTCTCGCTGTCCAGTCCCGACAGGGTCAGGCCCTTCTCGGCCGACCAGTCGCCCAGGTCCACCGGGGTCCCGTTCAGCGTCGCGGAGCGCACCGAGTCGGCGGCCAGCTCGATGAAGGTGCTCGCGCCGGGTTCCGCGCACCGGAACCGCACCTCGGTCCTCGAACGGAAGGTGCGAGCCTCGGCCGCCGCCCGTACGGCGGACGAGAGGTCCAGACTGATGTCGTATCCGGTCACGTCGAGCAGGCGGGCCCGCTCGGTGGCCTCGACCTGCGTCAGGTTGCGCACTCCCGGCACTTTTCGTCTCCATCCCGTTTCGCCGCACGCCTTGGTGGCGCCGTCATCGACCGCTCGTGACGGCCGGATTCGAGTCTTCCATGCACGAACACCCTGTGGTGGGCGAGGTCACGCTCTCATTCCGCTGTCGGTCGATACCCGCTGGGGTGAAGATCGCAGGAGGCACCGGGAAGCCGGCGCACCCCGTTTCGAAGGGACCAGCCGTGAGCGAGCGTGCCGCCGTAGACATGTTCTTCGACCCCCTCTGCCCGTGGGCGTGGATCACCTCCCGTTGGCTGCTGGAGGTGGAGCAGGTCCGGGACGTGGACGTCCGGTTCCGTGTGATGAGCCTCTCGGTGCTCAACGAGGGCCGGGACCTGCCGGAGCAGTACCAGGAGCTGATGCGGACCGGCTGGGGCCCGGTGCGGGTCTGCATCGCCGTCGAGCAGCGGTACGGCCAGGACGCCGTCCGGAAGCTCTACACCGCCCTCGGCACCCGGATCCACCTCGGGCAGGAGAAGCTCACGCGGGAGCTGTTCGTCGCCGCGCTGACCGACGTCGGGCTCGACCCGGAGCTGGCCGACGTCGCCGAGGGCACCGCCCACGACGAGGCGCTGCGGGCCAGCCACGAGGCCGGCATGCGTCCGGTCGGCACCGACGTCGGCACCCCGGTGATCCACGCGCCCGGCCCGGACGGCGGCACGGTCGCCTTCTTCGGCCCGGTGGTCACCCCGGCGCCGAAGGGCGAGGCCGCCGGCCGGCTCTGGGACGGCGTCCTGCTGGTCGCCGGCACCCCCGGCTTCTACGAGCTGAAGCGCTCCCGCGACCTCGACCCCATCTTCGACTGACTCCGCTCCTTCGCTTCGGCCCCACCGTGGGCACCTCCCGGGCCGATCAGGGGGTTCGCGTCGTGAACCCCCTGATCGGCGGCGGGCGACGCGGGGCCCGGGGGAGGGCGGGGGCGTCACCGGGGTGGCGGCGGGATCGTTGGCCCGGGTGTCCGCCGCAGCGACCCGCAGGGCCGCACCCGCAGCTCGTGGAGGCAGTTCCGATGGCCAAGCACCGTGTGCCCGGTGACGACCCGTCGACCCGGGAGGGGGTGACCGAGCGCCCGGACGCGGCGTACTGGTCGGTCGACGACTCCCGCTGGCCGGCGGTCCGCCCCGACCTTCCCGCCCACATGGTGGACCTGCTCGCTCCGCCGATCGTGGTCGGCGTCGCCCGCGTGCCGGCCACCTCCCGCCTCACCCCGCCGACCGAGCACCGGCCGGTACCGGCCGCGCCGGGCGGGACCCGGCGGATCGTGCCCGCCGTACCGGGCGTGCCGGGCCGGCGACCGGCGGGCGGCCCCACGCCGGGCGGCCGGCACCGCAGGACTGCGGGACAGTCCGACCGCACCGCCTGAATCCGGCGCCCCGCCCCGGTAGCTCTTTCATCTGGTGGACCCCGCGCGGGTCCCGCGCCGGCGGGACTCGCGTCGCCGGTAGCGTCTCCGCACATGACGGTCGTGCATCCGATCGCCCGGGCCTGGATCACCACTGGCGGCACCGGCGCGCAGAACTACGACGAGTTCGCCGACGACGCGGAGATCACCGCGATCATCGAGGCGAACCCGCACAGTGCCCTCGGCATCGAGATGCCGCACCGGGCCCCGGAGAGCCTGGGCAGGTCCTTCCTCGACGCCCTGCCGGACGCGGTGACCCGGCTCGCCGAGGCCAAGGCCGACGGCAGCTACACGCCGGCCGAGCAGGTCGTGGTCCTCTACCGGATCAGCGCGCCGGGGGAGGAGAACGCGTACGGGCTCTTCGCCATGGTGGACACCGACCAGATCTCCACCCGCGCCGACGAGCCCGGGCTGGTCATCCGCAACGAGGACGTCTTCATCGCGAAGGTGCGGGAGCGGGTGGCGCTCGCCGAGGCGCTGGGGCACCTGCTGTCGCCCGTACTCCTGCTCCAGACCGGGCGCGGCGACGAGCTGCACGCCGCCCTCGCGGCGGCGACCGACGCGGCCGGCGCGCCGGCGGCGACCGACACCGACCAGGCCGGGCGCACCCACGCCATCTGGCTGCTCGGGCCGGGCCCGCGCCAGGACGAGCTGACCGCCCTGGCGGGCGGCGGCGAGCTGGTCGTGGCCGACGGCAACCACCGCAGCCTGGCCGCACAGACCGGCGGGCTGCCGCGCTTCCTGTCCGTGATCACGACGCCGGCCTCGGTGGCGATCCAGCCCTACAACCGGCTGGTCAGCGAGCTGACCACCAGCGCCGACGACCTGCTCGACCGGCTCCGCGCCGCCGGCGCGGAGGTCAGCCCGATCGACGGCCCGGTCGAGGTCCCGGCGACCGGCGGCACCGTGCACCTCCGCCTCGCCGGCCAGGGGTACGCGGTCACCCTGCCGCACGTCGGCGAGAACCGGCTGGAGAACCTGGACCACGCCCTGGTCGAGCGGCTGCTCCTGCGCGACGCGCTCGGGCTCGACCCGGGCGACAAGCGGATCACCTACGTCGGCGGCGACTACCCGGCGAGCTGGCTGACCGGCGAGGTCGACGCGGGCCGGGCCGAGCTGGCGGTGCTGGTCGCCCCGGTGACGGTGGACGACTTCGTCGCGGTCAACCTGGCCCGGGAGAAGATGCCGCGCAAGAGCACCTGGTTCACCCCGAAGGCCCGCGGCGGCCTGGTGGTCGCCGAGCTGTCCCGCTGACCCCTGTGACGAATCCGCCTCCGGGACGCCGCCCGCGCGTCGTCCCGGAGGCGCGCCTGACAGACTGCGCGGTATGCGCGTCTACCTGGGATCCGACCACGCCGGTTTCGAGTTGAAGGTGCACCTGGTCAACCACCTGACCAAGGAGGGGCACGACGTGGTCGACGTCGGCCCGCACGCCTTCGACCCGGACGACGACTACCCGGCCTTCTGCCTGCACACCGGTGACCGGGTGGTGGCTGACGAGGGCAGCCTCGGGGTGGTCATCGGCGGCTCGGGCAACGGCGAGCAGATCGCCGCGAACAAGGTGGCCGGCGTCCGGGCGGCCCTCGCCTGGAGCATCGACACCGCCCAGTTGGCCCGCGAGCACAACGACGCGAACATCGTCGCGGTCGGCGCCCGCCAGCACACGCTGGACGAGGCCACCGCCATCGTCGAGGCTTTCCTGACGACCCCGTTCTCGGGCAACGAGCGGCACGCCCGCCGGATCGCCCAGGTGGCCGACTACGAGAGCACCCGCCAGCTCCCCGCGCTGCCCTGACCGCGTGACTGCCTGATCGCCTGGCCGCCTTCCCGCCAGGGCCGGGGGTCAGCGGCGGGGGAGGTCCTCGCGGGGCGTCCAGTTGCGGCGGATGATCACCACGCGTTCCTCGGCCGCGGCCAGGTCCTCGTCCGTGGGGCGGGAGGCGTCGCGGGCCCGCATCGCGGCGGTCACGCTCACCTGGGAGGAGCCGGGGCCGACGAGACCCCGCAGGCCGCGGTCACCCTCGTCACCCGGGCCGCCCCGGCGGGCACGCGGCGGCTCGGGGCCGTCGTGCACCCCGGCGGTCGTCGCGTTGGGGCCCCCGGTCGCGCCCGCGTCACCGCTCGGGTGCCGTATCCGGCGCCGGCGTCGCTCCGTGTCACCCATCAGCCGACCGTACCGCCCCGACCCGATCGGCGCTGGCTCGCGGACCCGGCGCTGGCTTGCGGGTTCGGTGTCGGCGTGCGGGTCGGCGCTGGTTCACGGGTCCGTGTCGGCTTGCGGGTCGGTGCCGTTTTGCGGGTCCGTGTCGGCTCGCGGGTCCGGCGCGGTGCGGGGAGTGGTCGGTGACCTCGGTCACGACGACCCGGCCGTCAGCGCACGCCGGGTCGGCCGGCCCCGCTGTGGCCAGCGGATCGGGGCCTGCGCCCGGGTGCGGCCTCGGCGACCGGTTTGCGGGCTGGCTACCCTCGGAACGGACGGCGGCCGGTGGTCGCCGTCGTCCAGGGGAGGGACGAGATGGTCGACCAGACGCAGCCGTGGGCCGAGCGGACCGTCGAGGTGCCGCCGCAGCCCGGTGCCGGGGTGCCGCCGCAGCGCGACGCGTACCAGCGGGGGGTGGCCTCGGTCGGGCAGTCCCGTACGACGCGTACCGAGCCGTTCCCCGTCGTCGAGCACGAGCCGACGGGCACCGGGTGGCCCGACGCGCCGGCCCCGCGCCGCCCGCTGAGCTGGCACGTCGAGCAGTTGAAGCGCGGCGGCGAGTGGAGTGCGGCCGGCGCGCTCTTCGCCTTCGTCTGCTGGGGGATCTGGGCCATCTCGGGCGGTGGGAACCTGGGCGGCCCGTTCCTGATCTTCCTGCTGAGCCTGCTGGTGGCCGTCGGCCTCTTCGCGTTGGCCCGGCTGCTCGGCCGGGTGGTGCTGGAGCGGCAGCTGGGTCGGGTGCGGCGCAGCGCGCGCGGGGCGCACCTGGTGACGGCGGTCTTCCTGGCCGGTCTCGGGATCGCCTACCTCCAGCAGACCGAGTGGGTCGTGTCGGCCTGGAACTGGATCAGCAACAACTGACCGTACGCCCGGGCGGGCCGGCCTGCGCCGCCCGCCCGCGCGCCCGGTCGCGGCGTCTCGCGACCTCCGGTCGTTCCACCAGGTCGCCGGCTGCTTACCCGGCCGGCCGCGGTTCATCCGCGCCCGGCCGGAGCTGATCCGCAGCTCAGTGCTTCCCGCCGTGGCCCTCCGCGTCGGCCTTCGGGGAGGCCACCCGGGCCGCCGGGTCCTCGACGCCGGGCTCCCCGCCGTCCGGCGCCACCATTCCGTCGTAGTTGTAGACCGTGCCGTCCTCGCCGTGCTGCTTCGTGGTCCGGACGTAGCGGTGCATCATGCCGTCGATCTCCACCTCGAGCAGGGCGTCGCCGCCCGTGTCGATGGTGCTGCCGTCCCGGGGTCCGCCAACGAGGTGTGCCTTCGTGTTCGTGTCCATGTCCAGGCCGTACCCGGGCGGTCCCGGCGCAAAACGGGCGATGCGCGTCCGGCGCGCCGAATCCTGGTCGGCTGCGGTATGACCGACGCGGGATGTGTCAGGGCATTGCTATCCATCGATAGACATCCATAGGCTCCCGCCATCGGTTTCCGGCGCGCCGCCTCGGCCCGCCGCGAGGGTTCGGGAGGCTCCCATGGTCCGTTGGCGCACACTCGTCGGTCGGTTGGCCGCCGCGTTGGTGGCGGTCACCGCCGGCTCGTTCGTCCTGGCTGTTCCGGCCTCCGCCAAGCCCGGGCCCGAGGTGACCCCGTACGTCGTGGGCGGCACGCTGGCCGCTCAGGGCGAGTTCCCCTTCATGGTCCGGCTCTCCATGGGCTGCGGCGGTTCCCTCTACAGCCCGCGCCTGGTGCTGACGGCCGCGCACTGCGTCGGCGGGACCGGTACGAACACCAGCATCACCGCCACCCTCGGCGTCGTGGACCTCCAGTCGTCGAGCCGGATCCAGGTGCGCTCGAACTACGTCTACCGGGCGCCCGGCTACAACGGCAACGGCAAGGACTGGGCCCTGATCCGGCTGGCCACGCCGGTCACCACGCTCCCGACGCTGAAGATCGCCACCAGCACCGCGTACGACAACGGCACCTTCACGGTCGCCGGCTGGGGCGCCACCCGCGAGGGCGGCGCGCAGCAGCGCTACCTGCGCAAGGCCAGCGTGCCGTTCGTCAGCGACGCGACCTGCAACTCCTACTACGGCGGGCAGATCATCGCGAACGAGGAGATCTGCGCCGGCTACGCCAGCGGCGGCATCGACACCTGCCAGGGGGACTCGGGTGGCCCGATGTTCCGGCGCGACGCGAGCAACGCCTGGATCCAGGTCGGCATCGTGAGCTGGGGCAACGGCTGCGCCCGGCCCTCCTACCCCGGCGTCTACACCCAGGTGAGCACCTTCGCCCCGGCGATCGCCTCGGCGGCGGCGAGCCTCGGCGGCTGACCCGGAACCAACCCTGGGGGCCCGGCCGGCTCGTCCGGCCGGGCCCCCGCGCGTGCTCCGGCTGGCCCGGCCCGGCGCCAGCTCTGCGCGTGCTCCGGCTGGCCTTGCCTGGCGTCGGCCCCGCGCGTGCTCCGGCTGGCCTTGCCTGGCGTCGGCCCCGCGCGTGCTCCGGCTGGCCCTGACCGTGCGCCCGCCCGACGGTTCCGCGCGGCGGGCCGCTCGGGTCGCGGCCTCGACTTCGAGCGACAGAAAGTGAGGTGGCGGAAAGGTGCCTGCTCCCCATCTCCGATCGGTCCCCTAATGTTCGCGGCCGGCGATGGGGCATGGATGGGCGCCGATAGGCGTAGGTCGCTTTGTCGTATGTCGATCCCGCCTGTCGATCGCCGTCTTGCGGGTGGTGAGGGGTGCGGGTAGGGGTTACCGCCCCCAGCCCCTGTTCGTAATGATCGGACTGTCGTGTTTCGGGGCGTACGGGGAGGTAGTTCGTGGCACGCATGGGCGGGAATGGTCACTGCCGTTCGTTCAACGGGAACGGGAGGCTGGACATCATGGCCCGTGACGACGACACGGGTGACCTGCTGGTCTTTCCGCACAGCGGCAGCTTCCGTGGCGGCGAGACATTCGACGAGCCCGTGCTGATCAGCACCGGCTTCCACCCGTATCGCCACCACGGGATGGTCCGTCCCATCGATGTCAACGGCAACGGCTACGCCGACGTGATCGGCGTGAGCATGACGCACATGAACGAAACGCACGGGATCTTCCTCTATCCGAACAGGGGCGGGCTGAACGGTCTCGACACCCTCGGCGAGCCGATCCGGATCTCCGGCGCGCGCGACGACAAGAAGTGGGAGACCCTCGGCATCGCCGACGTGGACCTGGACGGCTGTGACGACATGTTCGGCCGTGAGCAGGACGCGGGCCACGTCGACGCGTTCTTCAACAAGCGCCAGGTCACGCAGAACGAGACGTACGACCGCACCGCGCACCGCCTGGTGACGGTCGACGTCGAGGACTTTCCGCTCGCGATGGCCGACGTCACCGGCACCGGCCGCCCCGACCTGCTGGTCCGCCGCGCCAACGGCGACCTCGACCTGTACGAGTTCGCGCACGACACCTCCGGCGAGGGCCCCTGGTGGCGGGGCGAGGGCCAGTGGTTCACGCTCGGCAAGGGCTGGCAGGAGTTCGCGCACATCACGGTGACCGACATCGACCTCGACGGCCGGCCGGACCTGCTGGCCGTACGCGCCGACGGCACGCTCGTCGTGCACCTGCACAACGGCAAGTTCGATGCGGAGCGGCCCTCGGCCACGTTCTCCGCGCCCGAGGTGCTCGCGACGGGTTGGCAGAAGTACTCGGTGGTGAGCTGACGTAGGCCGGCCGCTGGAGGCCGGACGGCCCGGTGACGCCGGCTTCTGCCCGGTGGAGGCCATCTCGGTGTCCGACGCGCGGACGGGGGCACAGACCGCCCCGACGAGGTGACGGCGGCCGGGTCCCGCGCCCGGCTGCCGGCCACACGGCGACACCACCGTTCCGGCCCGGGCGACATCCCGCACGCGCGGATGACCGGCTGAAGCGCCGGTGACCGCAGGACATCTCGAAACCGCTGCCGCGCCTTCGCGTGAAAGCGCCCGACCGCCCCGCCGCTCGCGTGCGAGCGCCCCTGCCGCCGCGCTTCGCGTGCAACACCCTGCCGCCGCGCTTCCGCGTGGGAGCGCCCCGCCGCCGCGCCTTCGCGCGCGGCCGCCCCGCCGCTCGCGTGCGGCCGCCCAGGTGATCAGGACGCCATGGACGTTATCCGGCCGTTTTAAGGTCCATGGCGTCCTGATCACCATTGGCTGGATCGTCGTAAACACGGCGTTCCCGGAATGCGTCAGTTACCAGCCGGACAATTCGGGCGGGGTGCTGCGGTGCGTCGTCCGCCGTGGAGCGCAGCGCCGACCAGCCCGCCGCGCGTAGTGCGTTGAGCGCCGAGCCACGTCCCGCCGGAAGTGGCTGCGTTCCGGTGGTGGTCACCCTCGTACTCGATCGGCCCGCCAGCCCCGGGTACCCCCCGGGGCCGGTGGGCCTTTCCCGGTCCGGACGGGCTGCTTCCGGTCCGGGCGGATGCGGCCCCGGCGGGTGTCTCGTGCGTCCCGTAACGGACCAGCCCCCCACCCCGACGTGCGTCGGGGTGGGGGGCGGTCGTGGCTCGCCCGGGGTCAGGCGTTGTCCAGCTCGCTGTCCAGGATGTCGAACAGGTCGTCCGCCGTGACCGAGGCGAGGTCCGTGGCCTGGGCCGGGCTGGACTTGTCGCGCCACCTGGTCAGCAGCCGTTGCAGGGCAGCGGCGATGTCCGTCTCCGCCGTCTGCGTCGCGTCCACCAGCTCCAGCGTCGCCTCGACCCTGGCGATGCTGTCGACGAGGGTACGCAGGTTGAGCTGCGCCTGGTTGCCGCCCAGCTCCCCGATCAGGTGCTCCACGAGCGCCGCGGGCGTGGGGTGGTCGAACGTCAGCGTCGCCGGCATCCGCAGGCCGGTGGCCTGGTTGAGCCGGTTGCGCAGCTCCACCGCCGTCAGCGAGTCGAAGCCCAACTGCTTGAACGCCTGGTCCGCCGCGATGGTCTCCACCGAGTCGTGGGCCAGCACGGCGGCCACGTTCGTGCGTACCAGGGTCAGCAGCACCTCGCGCTGCTCCGGCTCGGCGAGGCCGGCCAGCCGGCTGGACAGCGACGCCGCGCTGCCGGCCGAGGAGGCGCGCCGGGGGCGGGTGAAGGAGCGTAGCGGTGCCGGCGCGGACGTGCTCGTGCGCAGGACACCCACGTCCAACCTGATCGGGACCAGGCACGGCTCGTCGGTCCGGCAGGCCGCGTCGAACAGCGCGAGCCCCTCCTCGACGGTGTGCGCCCGCACGCCGGTGCGTCCGATGCGGGCGAGGTCGGCCTCGGTGAGCCCACCGGTCATCGCGCCACCGCTGCGCCACAGGCCCCAGGCCAGCGAGGTCGCCGTGCGGCCGGACGCCCGACGGCGTGCGGCGAGCGCGTCCAGGAAGGCGTTCGCCGCCGCGTAGTTCGCCTGGCCGGCCGTGCCCAGCACCCCGGTCGCCGAGGAGAACAGCACGAACAGCTCGACGTCGCCGGCCAGCTCGTGCAGGTTCAGCGCCGCGTCGACCTTCGCCCGCAGCACCGAGTCCACCCGTTCCGGCGTGAGCGACTCGACCGTACCGTCGTCCAGCACGCCCGCGGCGTGCACGACGCCGACCAGGTCGGGCAGGGACGCCAGGAGTTCCGCCAGCGCGGTCCGGTCGGCGGCGTCGCAGGCGGCGACCGTGATCCTGGCGCCCAGCGACTCCAGCTCGGCCGTCAGCTCCGCGGCGCCCGGCGCGGCCGGGCCACGACGGGAGGTCAGCACGAGGTGCCGCGCACCGTGCGCGGTGACCAGGTGGCGGGCCAGTTCCGCGCCCAGGGCGCCGGTGCCGCCGGTGACGAGCACGGCGCCCGCCGGGTCGAACAGGCGGCGGTCCGAGGTGGCCGCGAAGGTTGCGAGGCGCGGCACGGTCGGCATCCCGTCGCGTACGGCGACCTGCGGCTCGCCGGTCGCGACGGCCGCGCCGACGAGAGCCGGGTCGTCGGTGTCGACGAGGACGAAACGATCGGGATGCTCGGTCTGCGCCGAGCGGACCAGGCCCCAGACCGCCGCGCCCGCCGGGTTCGTGCCGTCGGTCGCACCCTGCGACACGAACACCAGCGGGGAGCGGTCGCCGGGCAGCCACTCCTGGACCGCCGCGAGCGCGTCGTGCACGGCGGCCCGTACCGCCTCGGCGTCCGTGCCGGTCCCGACCTGGAACACGTCGAAGGCGCCAGCGGGGGCCACGGGCGTGGGGACGGGCTGCCACTCCAACCGGTGCAGCCCGTCCGGACCGGCGCTGGAGCGCAGCTGCTCGATGGTCACCGGGCGCGCGACCAGGGACTCGACCGTGGCCACCGGCATGCCGGTGGCGTCGGCGAGCGCCAGGGCGTACGCGTCGCCGGCGGTGGGCGTGATCCGCACCCGCAGGGCCGTCGCCCCGGTGGTCAGCACCCGTACGCCGTGCCAGCTGAACGGCAGGCGCAGCGGACCGTCGGCCCCGGTGGCCAGGGAGATCGGGTGCAGGGCCGCGTCCAGCAGCGCCGGATGCAGTCCGAAGCGGCCCGCCGGCGCGTCGACGGGGAGCGCGACCTCCGCGAGCAGTTCGTCGCCGCGCCGCCAGGCCGCCACCAGTCCCCGGAACGCGGGGCCGTAGTCGACGCCGAGGTCGGCGATGCGGTCGTACAGTTCCTCGACCGGCGCGGGGACGGCGTCGGCGGGGGGCCACTCACCGGCCCAGCCGGTCTCGGGCTCCGCGGCGGTGTCGAGCAGGCCGCTCGCGTGCTGCGTCCACGGCTCGTCGTCGAGCGCGTCCTCGCGCCGGGAGTGCACCCGCAGCGGCCGGCGCCCGGCCTCGTCGGGTTCCCCGACCTCCACCTGCACCCGTACCGCGCCGTCGGCCGGCAGCACCAGCGGCGCGTGCAGGGTCAGCTCCTCGACGCGGTCGAGGTCGACGTGCTCGGCGGCCCGCCGCGCGAGTTCGACGAACGCGGCACCCGGCAGCAGGACCGTACCCAGGACGGCGTGGTCGGCGAGCCAGGGCTGTTCGCGCAGGGAGAGCCGGCCGGTGAGCACGCTCCGCTGGGAGTCGGCGAGCGCCAGCACCGCGCCGAGCAGCGGATGGTCCGCCGCCCCGAGCCCGAGCCCGGCGGCGTCCGCCGGCCCCTCGTCGGGGACCAGCCAGTACCGCTGGTGCTGGAACGGGTACGTCGGCAGCTCCACCTCGCGGGCGCCCGCCCGGTACGCGCCGGCGTCGGGGCCGGCCCCGGCGGTGAAGAGTCGCCCGACGGCCCTGCCGAGGGTCGCGGTCTCGGGTTGTCCCCGGCGGGTGGCGGCGATGGTGGTGGCGTCGCCGGTGGCGGCGGCCGTGGCGAGGACGGTGTCGGGGCCGATCTCGAGGAAGGTGCCGACGTGGTGCGTGCCGGCGAGAGCCTCGACGGCCTCGTGGAAGCGGACGGTGTGGCGCAGTTGGGTGACCCAGTGGTCGGGGGTGGAGCGCAGCGGTCGGCCGTCGACGGTGGAGATGACGGGAACGGTGGGCTCCCGGTGGGTGATGGAGTCGGCGACGGCGCGGTACTCGTCGAGGACGGGGTCCATCAGGTGGGAGTGGAAGGCGTGGGAGACGGTGAGCCGCTTCGTCCGGTGGCCCTGCGCGGCGAGTGCCTCGGCGGCCGCGAGGGTGGCGGCCTCGTCGCCGGAGAGGACGAGGTCGGTGCCGGTGTTGACGGCGGCGACGCCGACCACGTCGGTGAGGTACGGGGTGACCTGTTCCTCGGTGGCCTGCACGGCGACCATGGCGCCCCCGGTGGGGAGGGCCTGCATGAGCGTGGCGCGGGCGGCGACGAGCTTCGCGGCGTCGGCGAGGTCCCAGACGCCGGCGACGTGGGCGGCGGCGAGTTCGCCGATGGAGTGTCCGGCGAGGTGGTCGGGGCGGATGCCCCAGGATTCGAGGAGCCGGTAGAGGGCGACCTCGAAGGCGAACAGGGCGGGTTGGGTGTAGCCGGTCTGGTGCACCTCGTCGGTGTCGATGACCTTGCGCAGCGGTTGGTCGAGGTGCGCGTCGAGGGCGGCGCAGACCTCGTCGAAGGCGGCGGCGAAGACGGGGTACGCGGCGGCGAGTTCGCTGCCCATGCCCAGTCGCTGGGCGCCCTGCCCGGTGAACAGGAACGCCAACCTGCCGGCTCCGGGGGTGCCGGTGACCAGGTTGGCGGCCTCCTGGCCGGCGGCCAGCGCGGCGAGGCCGTCGAGGAGTTCCCGCCTGTCGGTCCCGACGACGGCGGCCCGCTGCGTGAACCGGACCCGGGCGGCCAGGGAGCGCGCGACGTCGGCGTCCGGCAGTTCGGGGCGGGCCGCGAGGTGGTCGTACAGGCGGCGGGCCTGTTCCCGCAGGGCCTGCTCCGAGCGGGCGGACAGCAGCCACGGCAGGGCCTGCGGCGGCGTGCCGGCGTCGGCGCTGTCGGCCTCGGCGGGGGGCTCCTCGATGATCACGTGCGCGTTCGTGCCGCTGACGCCGAACGAGGACACCCCGGCGCGGCGCGGGTGGCCGTTGCGCTGCCACTCGGCCGGCTCGGTCAGCAGCGCGACCGAGCCCGCCGACCAGTCGACCTTCGGCGACGGCTCGTCGACGTGCAGGGTGCGCGGCAGCAGCCCGTGCCGCAGGGCGAGGACCATCTTGATGACCCCGCCGACGCCGGCGGCGGCCTGGGCGTGGCCGATGTTGGACTTGAGCGAGCCCAACCAGAGCGGGCGTTCGCGGTCCTGGCCGTAGGTGGCGAGGATGGCCTGGGCCTCGATGGGGTCGCCCAGGGAAGTGCCGGTGCCGTGCGCCTCGATGGCGTCCACCTGGTCGGCCGACAGCCCGGCGTTGGCCAGCGCCGACCGGATGACCCGCTGCTGCGAGGGCCCGTTGGGGGCGGTGAGCCCGTTGGAGGCGCCGTCCTGGTTGACGGCCGAGCCGCGGACGACCGCCAGGACGCGGTGGCCGTTGCGGCGGGCGTCGGAGAGCCGCTCGACGACCAGCACGCCGACGCCCTCCGCCCAGCCGGTGCCGTCCGCGGCGGCGGCGAACGACTTGCACCGGCCGTCGCGGGCGAGGCCCCGCTGCTTGGAGAACTCGACGTACAGGCTGGGGGTGGACATGACTGTCACGCCGCCGGTCAGCGCGAGGGAGCACTCGCCGGAGCGCAGCGCCTGCACGGCGAGGTGCAGGGCGACCAGCGATGACGAGCAGGCGGTGTCGACGGTGACCGCCGGCCCCTCCAGCCCGAACGTGTACGCCACCCTGCCCGAGGCGACGCTGCCCGCGGTTCCGGTGCCCAGGAACCCCTCGACACCGTCGGGTACGGCGCTCGCCCCGGCGGCGTAGTCGTGCGTCATGAGGCCGGTGAACACGCCGGTGGGTGAGCCGCGCAGCGCGTCCGGCCGGAGGCCTGCGTTCTCCAGCGCCGCCGAGCAGGTCTCCAGGAAGATCCGCTGCTGCGGGTCCATCGCCAGCGCCTCGCGGGGGCTGATGCCGAAGAACTCCGCGTCGAACCCGGCCGCGTCGAGCAGGAACCCGCCCCGGTCGACGTAGCTGGTGCCGGGGGTGTCCGGGTCGGGGTCGAACAGCGTGTCCAGCGACCAGCCGCGGTCGGTCGGGAAGCCGCTGATGCCCTCCCGCCCGTCGAGCAGCAGCTGCCACAGCTCGTCGGGTGAGGTGACGCCGCCGGGGTAGCGGCAGGCCATGCCGACGATCGCGATGGGCTCGTCGGTGGGGCGGGCGGCGACCGCCGCCACGACGGGGCGCGGTTCGTCCTCCCGGTCGCCCAGCTCGCCCCGCAGGTACTCGACGAGGGCGTCCGGGGTGGGGTAGTCGAATGTCAGCGTCGCGGGCAGGCGCAGCCCCGTCGCGGTGTTGAGCCGGTTGCGCAGCTCGACGGCCATCAGCGAGTCGAAGCCGAGCTGGCGGAACGGTTCGGTCACGGAGACGGCGTCCGCGTCCGGCTGGGCGAGCACGGTCGCGACCTGCGTACGCACGATGTCGAGCAGCAGCCCGCGCTGCTCCTCCTCGCTGCGCCCGGCCAGCTCGCGGGCCAGCGCGGTGGCGCCCGGCCGGGTCGCGGCCTGCCGCCGGCGCGGCACCCTGGCCAGGCCGTGCAGCGGCGGCGCGGCGTTCGTGGCGGCGCGTACCGCGGCGACGTCGATGGTGACGGGCACCAGGTGCGCCAGGTCGGAGCGGCACGCGGCGTCGAACAGCGCGAGCCCTTCCTCGACGCTGTGCGGGAGGAGGCCGCCGCGCGCGATGCGGGCCAGGTCGGTCTCGCCGAGCTGGCTGGTCATTGCGCTGGCCTCGCCCCACAGGCCCCAGGACAGCGAGGTGGCGGCCCGGCCCTCGGCCCGGCGCTGTGCGGCCAGGGCGTCGAGGAACGCGTTCGCCGCCGCGTAGTTCGCCTGCCCCGCGGTGCCGATGACGCTCGCGACGGAGGAGTAGAGCACGAACAGGTCGACGTCGCCGGCCAGCTCGTGCAGGTTGAGCGCGGCGTCGAGCTTGGGTCGCAGGACGGCGTCGAGGCGGTCGGGCGTGAGCGACTCCAGGATGCCGTCGTCGAGCACGCCCGCGGTGTGCACCACGCCCACCAGCGGCCGGGCGAGCCCGTCGAGCAGCGCCGACAGCGCCTCGCGGTCGGCGGTGTCGCACGCGACGACGTCGACCGTGATGGCGCCGAGGGCGGTCAGCTCCTCGGCCAACGCGGCGGCGCCCGGCGCGTCCAGGCCCCGGCGGGAGGCGAGGACCAGGTGCTCCGCGCCGTGCCGGGTGACCAGGTGGCGGGCGAGCGCGGCGCCGAGCGTTCCGGTGCCACCGGTGATCAGGACGGACCCCGTCGCGTCGAACAGCGCGCCGTCCGGGGTGGTGGCGGCGTGCCGGGCGAGCCGCGGCACCGTCAGCGCCCCGTCGCGGACGGCGAGCTGCGGCTCCCCGGTGGCGAACGCGGCGGCGAGGGCGCGCTCCGACTTGTCGGTGCCGTCGGTCTCGACGAGGACGAAGCGGTCCGGGTGCTCGGTCTGGGCGGAGCGGACCATGCCCCACGCCGCCGCGCCCGCGAGGTCGCCGCCGCGGGTGACCACGGCCAGCCGCGCGGTGCCGGCCGCGGCCCGCTGAAGCGTCGCCAGCGTGTCGTGGAGGGACTGTCGTACGGCGTCGGCGGTGTCGCCCGCCTCGACCCGGAACACCTCGACGTCGGGCGTGCCGGTGCCGGTCGGGGCGGCCACGGGCACCCAGTCCGTGCGGTACAGCGCGGCGGTGGGGCCGCTCGCGCCGGCCAGGCCGTCCGTCGTGACCGGCCGGACCGCTACCGCGTCGGCGCTCAGCACCGGGTTGCCGTCGTCGTCGGTGGTGCTCACCCGCAGGGTGTTCTCGCCGGCCGGGGTCAGCCGGACCCGCAGCGCCGAGGCCCCCCGGCGGTGCAGCCGCACCCCCCGCCAGGAGAAGGGCAGCCAGGCCCGGCCGCCCGGGTTCCCGCCGCCGTCGAGGTGCAGTACGAGCGGGTGCATGGCGGCGTCGAGCAGCGCCGGGTGTACGCCGTAGCGCACGGCTGCCGGCTCGTCCTCGGTGCGCAGGGTGGCCCGGGCGAACAGCTCGTCGCCGCGCCGCCACACCTCCTGGACGCCCTGGAAGGCGGGCCCGTAGCAGAATCCGCGCGCCAGCAGCCAGCCGTAGAAGTCGCCGACCTCGACGGGCTCCGCGCCGGGTGGCGGCCACTCCTCCAGCACCGGGGCCGGCGCGGGTGCGTCGGCCAGCGTGCCCGAGGCGTGGCACGTCCACTCCGCGCCCGGCGGCTGCCCGGCCGGCTGGGAGTACACGCCGAACTCGCGGCGGCCCTGCTCGTCGGGTCGGCCGACCCACACCTGGAGGTTGACCCGCTGCTCCTCGGTCAGGGTCAGCGGGGTCTGGAGGGTGAGTTCCTCGATCGTGCCGCTGCCGGTGTGCTCGGCGGCGTGCGCGGCCAGTTCGAGGAACGCGGTGCCGGGCAGCAGGACCGTGTCGAGGACGGCGTGGTCGACCAGCCACGGCTGCTCGCGCAGGGAGAGCCGCCCGGTGAGCACGAGCCGGTCGGTGTCGACGACGCCCAGCACCGCGCCGAGCAGCGGGTGGCGCGCCGCGGTGAGGCCGGCCGCGCCCACGTCGCTCCCGGCCGTGGGCCGCAGCCAGTACGACCTCCGCTGGAACGGGTACGTCGGCAGCGGCACCTCGCGAGCGCCGGGGAAGTAGGCGTCGGCGTCCGGGCTCGTCCCGACGGTGAAGAGGTGGCCGACGGCCCGGGCGAGGCTGTGCGTCTCCGGCTGCCCCCGGCGCATGGTGGCGATGCCGGTGGCGTCGCCGGTGGTGGTGGCCAGGACGGTGTCGGGGCCGATCTCGAGGAAGGTCTCGACGCGGCCGTCGGCGGTGAGGGCGGCGACGGCGTCGTGGAAGCGTACGGCCCGGCGGACCTGGGTGACCCAGTGCTCGGGCGTGGAGCGCAGCGGCTGGCCGTCGACCGTGGAGATCAGCCCGATGCGGGGTTCGTGGTGGGTGATGGACGCGGCGACGGCCCGGTAGTCGTCGAGCATCGGGTCCATCAGGTGGGAGTGGGCGCCCAGCGGGATCGGCAGCCGCTTGGTCTTGTGCCCGAGCGCGGCGAGCTGCTCGGCGGCGGCGAGGGTGGCGGCCTCGTCGCCGGAGATGACCAGGTCGGTGGGGGTGTTGATGGCGGCGATGCCGACCTGCTCACTGAGGTACGGGGTGACCTGCTCCTCGGTGGCCTGCACGGCGACCATCACGCCGCCCAGGGGCAGGGCCGCCATGAGGGTGGCGCGGGCGGCGACGAGCTTCGCGGCGTCGGCGAGCGACCAGACCCCGGCCACGTACGCGGCGGAGAGCTCGCCGAGGGAGTGCCCCGCCACGAAGTCGGGGCGGATGCCCCACGACTCGACGAGCCGGTGGAGGGCGACCTCGAAGGCGAACAGGGCCGGCTGCGTGTACGCGAACCGGTGCAGGTCGTCGCTGCGGATGATCTCGCGTACCGGCTTGTCCAGGTGCCGGTCCAGCTCGGCGCAGGCCTCGTCGAAGGCGTCCGCGAAGACGGGGTACGCGGCGGCGAGTTCGGTGCCCATGCCGAGGTACTGGGCGCCCGTACCGGTGAACAGGAACGCCAGCCCGCCGGGGCGGGCGGTGCCGGTGAGCACGTCGGCGGTGCCCTGACCGGCGGCGAGGGCGGCGAGGCCGTCGAGCAGGTCCTGCCGGGTGGCGCCGGTGACCGCGGCCCGGTGGCCGAAGGCGACCCGGGTGGTGACGAGGGACCGGCCGACGTCGGCGACCGACAGCCCGGGCCGGTCGGCGAGGTGCTCGTGCAGCCGGCGGGCCTGCTCCCGTACCGCCTGCTCGGAGCGCGCCGACAGCAGCAACGGCAGCACCGGCGGTGCGGCGGGGGCGTCGGCGGCCGGGGCGTCGGCGGCGGGCGGCTCCTCGATGATCACGTGCGCGTTCGTGCCGCTCATCCCGAACGACGAGACGGCGGCCCGGCGCGGCCGGTCGCCGGCGGGCCACGCGACCGGCTCGGTCAGCAGCGACACCGCGCCGGCCGACCAGTCCACCTTGCGGCTCGGCTCCGAGACGTGCAGGGTGCGCGGCAGCAGCCCGTTGCGCAGGGCGAGGACCATCTTGATCACGCCGCCGACGCCGGCGGCGGCCTGCGTGTGGCCGATGTTGGACTTGAGCGAGCCGAGCCGGAGCGGCTGTTCGCGGCCCTGGCCGTAGGTGGCGAGGATCGCCTGGGCCTCGATGGGGTCGCCCAGGGACGTGCCGGTGCCGTGCGCCTCCAGCGCGTCCACCTCGCCGGGTGCGAGGCCCGCGTTGGCGAGCGCGGCGCGGATGACCCGCTGCTGCGAGGGGCCGTTGGGGGCGGTGAGGCCGTTGGAGGCGCCGTCCTGGTTGACGGCCGAGCCGCGGACGACCGCCAGGACGCGGTGGCCGTTGCGGCGGGCGTCGGAGAGCCGCTCCACCACCAGCACGCCGACGCCCTCGCCCCAGCCGGTGCCGTCGGCGTCGTCGGAGAACGCCTTGCACCGCCCGTCGGGGGAGAGGCCGTTCTGCCGGGAGAACTCGGTGAAGGTCTCCGTGCCGGCCATCACGGTCACGCCGCCCGCCAGGGCCATCGCGCACTCGCCGGAGCGCAGCGCGCGTACGGCCAGGTGCAGGGCGACCAGCGACGCCGAGCAGGCGGTGTCGACGGTCATCGCCTGGCCCTCCAGGCCCAGGGCGTACGCGACCCGGCCGGACGCCACGCTGCTCGCGGTGCCGGTGATGAGGTGGCCGTCGACCCCGTCCTCCTCGCTGTGCCCGAGCCGGCCGTAGTTCTGCACGTGCAGGCCCGTGAAGACGGCGGTGTCGCTGCCGCGCATCGAGGTCGGCGGGATGCCGGCGTGCTCCAGCGCCTCCCACGCGGTCTCCAGGAACACCCGCTGCTGCGGGTCCATCGCCAGCGCCTCGCGGGGGCTGATGCCGAAGAACTCCGCGTCGAACTCGTCCGCGTCGTGCAGGAAGCCGCCGGCGGTCGCGTTGCACGTGCCCGGGCCGTCGCCCGCGAACAGCGCCGCGAGGTCCCAGCCGCGGTTGGTGGGGAACTCGCCGATGACGTCGGTGCCGTCCGCGACCACCCGCCACAGGTCGTCCGGGGAGGTGATGCCGCCCGGGTAGCGGCAGGCCATGCCGACGATCGCGATCGGCTCGCTCTCGTCGTACGACTCGACCGTGGCCGGCGCCGCCTCGGCCGTGCCCAACCCCAGGGCGTCGAGCAGGTGGCTGGCGAGGATGTCCGGCGTCGGGTAGTCGAAGACCAGGCTCGCCGGCAGGCTGAGGCCGGTCGCGGCGCAGAGCCGGTTGCGCAGCTGCACGGCGATGAGCGAGTCGTAGCCGAGCTGGCGGAACGGCGTCTCGCCGTCGATCGTCGCGGGCGCCTGGTCGCCCAGGACCTCGCCGGTCGCGGCCCGTACGAGGTCGCGCAGCAGGCCGAGCCGGTCGTCCGCCGGGGACGCCAGCAGCCGCTCGGCCAGGGCGTTGCCGGCGCCGTCGGTGCCGGCGTCGGCGGCCAGCACGGGGCGCGCGGCGACGACGCAGGGCTCGCCCGCAGCCAGTGCGGCGTCGAGAAGGGCGCTTCGTCGTGCCGCGGGGGGCCGGGCGAAGCCCGGCGCGCTCCACGCCACGGAGACGCCGGGCAGGCCGAGCGCGCGCCGGTGCCGCACCAGCGCGTCGGCGGCGACGGTGGCGGCGACGTCGCGGCCGTCGGTGAGCAGCACGAGGTTGGCCGGGGCGTGCCCGAGCGGCGCGGTGTGCAGGGCCAGCGTCTCGGTGACCGTGAGGTCCACCGCCGCGACGGTGGTGACCGGCCGGTCGCCGAGCACGGCCGCCAGCGTCTCCGGGGCGAACGGCACGTCCGGGTGCACGCAGACCTCGGCGCCGAACGCCGCCAGCTCCGCCGGGGCGCCCGCCGGCACGTCGTCCGGCCCCACCAGGACCAGTTCGCGTACGTCGTGGGCCGCCACGAGGTGGCGGGTGAGCGCCGCGTCGTACGACCGGGCGACGAGCACGACCGTGCCCCGCAGCGGTGCGCCGCCGGGCAGGGCGGGGACGTCCGCGTACCGGGGCACGAGCAGTTCGCCCTCGCGTACGGCCAGCACGTCCTCGCCGCAGGCCACGGCCGCGCGCAGCTCCTCGGCACCGACCCGGTCGGCGTCGACGAGCACGAGCCGGCCGGGGCGGCGGAGCTGGTGGGCCCGCGCGAGCGCCCAGGCGGCGGCCTGCCCGGGGGCCGCCGCGTCGTCGCCGTGCAGGCCGCCCCGGGTCAGTACGACCAGGCGCGAGTCCGCCGGGTGGTCCTCGTCGAGCACCCGCGCCAGCAGCTCGGACAGCGCGGTGTGGTCGGGGTAGCTGTCGACGGTGAGGTCGTCGTCGGTGAGGTCGGCGGTCAGCTCGGGCGGGCCCACGACCGCCCAGGCGAGCCGACCGGGGTCCGATCCGGAGTCGGGTTCCGGTGCCGGCTCCCAGCGCAGCGCGTGCAGCCGGTCGGGCAGCGATCCGGCCGCGCCGATCAGGCGGGCGGGCAGCTCGGGGAGCCGGTGCCGGGCGGGGCTGCCGAGGGCGGTGCGGGGGATCTCCCGCACCAGGTACGTCTCGACCGGCACGGCCGCGGCGGGCAGTTCCGCGCGGCACCGCGCCAGCAGGCCGGCGGCGTCCACGTCGGACCCGACGACGAACGCGACCGGACCGTCGGGCCCGGCGAGGGCCGCCGCGTCGGCCACCCCCGCCGCGGCGCGCAGCACCGCGTCGATCCGGTCCAGCCGGACCCGCTCGCCGTCGACCTCGACCGCGTCGGCCAGCCGGCCGGTGACCGTCAGGTGCCCGGAGTCGTCGCGGCGGGCCAGGTCGCCGGTGCGGTACCAGCCGCCGCGCAGTGCCTCGGCCGTCTCGGCGGCGAGGTCGTGGTAGCCGCCGGCCATCACGTTCGGGCCGCTGACCCAGACCTCACCCTCCTGCCCGGGGCCCAGGTCGGCGCCCGATGCGGGGTCGACCACCCGCACGCTCAGGCCCGGCAGGGGCAGGCAGCGTCGCTCCGCGTCGCCGCCCGGCCAGCTCACCGCGATCAGGCCGGACGTCTCGGTGGTCACGTAGCCGGTGAGCAGCGGCGCGGCGAACGCGGCCTCGAAGGGCCCGCGCAGCGCCGGGTCCACGGGTCCGACGGCCAGCGCGATCCGTACCCCCCGTGGGTCGGGGCCCGGGGCGTCCAGCAGGGCGCGGTGCGTCGCGCCGGCGCCCACCAGCACGGTGCTGCCCTGCGCGGCGAGCGCGGCCCGCAGCTCGTCGGGGGAGAGGCCGCCGGCGAGGCGTACCGACGCCCCCGCCGCGGTGGCGGCGAGGAGCTGCCCGAAGCAGGCGTGCACGGGCAGCATCCACAGCACCCGGTCGTCCGCTGTCCACCCGAGTCCGGCCACGTACGTCGCCGCGGCGGCGGGCCACAGCGCGTTGCGCTGCGTGGACAGCACGCCCTTGCGGCGGCCGGTCGTTCCCGCCGTCCAGGTGAGGAACGCCAGGTCGTCGAGGCCGGCGTCGTCCTGGGGCGGCGACGCCGGGTCGGTCGTCGCCAGCTCCTCGAACGAGTGCCCGTCGCCGTCGTGCCCGCCGTCGACGACGAGGACCGACACGGACACCCGCGCCGCGTTCGCCGCGTCGGTGATGACCGCGTCGGCGCCGGCGTCCTCGACCAGCCGGGCCAGCTCGGCGTCGTCCAGGGCCGGGTCCAGCGGCACCGCGATGCCGCCGGCCCGGACGACGGCGAGGGCGCCCTCCACCGCCGTGACCCCGTCGAGCAGGACGACGACGCGGTCCGCCGGCCACACGCCGAGGTCGGCGAGGTGGCCGGCGAGCCGCGCCGTCCGTATCTCCAGCTCCGCGTGGGTCACGTTCCGCCGCGAGTCGGCGTACGCGACCTGGTTGCCGGACCGGTCGGCGTTGGTCCGGAGCAGTTCGGGCAGGGGCCGGAGCAGATCGGTACGCGGCATGGTTCAACAACCTCTTGTCGGATAGCAGTGGTGATGCGGACCGTGGGTGGGGATGCGCTCAGGACCGTGACCGGAAGGGACACCAGGGCGGGCACCAGCGGCGTACGCCTGACCTTCAGCGACTCCCGGGGGGCGGCGAGGCCGATGTCCGGGAAGCGGGTGCACAGCTCCCGGAGGGCGGGTGGGGGAACCGCTTCGGGGCGTCGTACGCCGCGTACGGGCGCGCGAAGTGGTCGTCGTCCATCAGCTGCCGATGCCCGTGCACCGGGCACGTGTCCGCCATGTCGTCCTCGCTGTGATCGCTCGGAAGGAATCGCTGTCGGATGCGGTGCGCCGGGCGGGAGGGACCGCCCGCGCGCTCATGGTGCCCCCAGCCCGTCCACGCTCGGGTAACTGCCGGGACGACCGCCGTTGGTGCGGGTCACGCCTGCACTCACGGGTACGGGAGGTCCGAATCGGGCCCGTGGGCCAGTTCTTCCGCTGTTACCGGGTGATGGACGCGCGCTGATTACGTTCAGTTCGCACTCGTGCGCAAGGAGAAACGGCGATGACGACGTCGCGGGCCAGGCACAGCGCGGCCGATGGGCTGGCGAGTGCGGAGGGCGAGTCCGTCCAGATCGTCGACCTGCCCCGGCGTCTCCCGGACGACGACGGCGGCATCGCCGGGTGCGAGGTGCGGATGGCGCCGGTCAGCCCGCCCGGCATGCGTTCCCAGGCCGACGCGGCGTGAGCCGCCCCCACCCCGTACGTCCACTGAGGAGGACTTGGTGACCGTTCAGTTGCGCACGCTCGTCGACGTGGCACGCCGGCACGCCGCCCAGCAGCCGGAAGCCGTCGCGATCATCTGCGAGGGCCGGCGCGTCGACTACGCCACCCTGCACCGCGTCAGCAACCAGGTGGCGCGCGGCCTCCAGGCGGCGGGCCTGCGCCCCGGGGACCGCGTCGCCTACCTCGGCAAGGAGTCCGAGCACTTCTACGACCTGCTCTTCGGCGCCGCGAAGATCGGCGTGGTGTTCGTGCCGATCAACTGGCGGTTGGCCGCCGGCGAGGTCGAGCACATCCTGCGTGACTCCGGCGCCGCCCTGCTCTTCGTCGACGCCGATTCGACCCCCGTCGCCGAGAAGCTGGCGCCGGAGCTGCCGATGCTGCGGCAGGTGGTCGCGCTGGACGCCGACGGCGTGGCCCGCGCCGGCTTCGCGGCCTGGGTGTCGGCGCAGCCGGACGCGAACGTGCTGGCCAAGGTCACGTCCGACACGCCGCTGGCGCAGATGTACACCAGCGGCACGACGGGGCTGCCGAAGGGCGTCGTCCTGGCGCACCGCAGCTTCTTCGCGGTACGCGACGGGCTCGCCTCGGAGAACCTGGACTGGCTCGACCTGCGCGAGAGCGACGTCAGCCTGCTCTGCAACGGCGGTTTCCACATCGGCGGCCTGTCGTGGGCGGCGATGGGGTTCGCCGCGGGCGCCACGAACGTCCTGATGCGCGAGTTCAACACTGCGGGCGCGGTCGAGCTGATCAGATCGCTGCGCGTCACCACCATCCTCGCGGTGCCCTCGATGCTGCGACTGCTGCTCGCGGAGCCCGGCGTCACCAAGGCGGGCTTCGCCTCGCTGCGGAAGATCGTCTACGGCAGCGCGCCCATCTCGACGGCGCTGCTGGCCCGCTGCATCGAGGGCTTCGGCTGCGAGTTCGCCCAGATCTACGGTCTGACCGAGACCGGCAACTCCGCCGTCTGCCTGCCCCCGGCCGACCACACCCCGGACGGCGGCAAGATGCAGTCGGCGGGGCTGCCGTACCCGGGCTTCGAGGTCAAGATCGTGGACGACAAGGGCGACCCGCTGCCGGCTGGCGAGGTCGGCGAGGTCTGGCTGCGTTCGCCCGGCGTGATGGTGGAGTACTGGAACCTGCCGGAGGCCACGGCGAAGACGCTTGTCGACGGCTGGGTCGTCACCGGGGACGCCGGCTTGCTGGACGAGGACGGTTACCTGTACATCCGGGACCGGATCAAGGACATGATCATCGTCTCGGGGGAGAACGTCTACCCGGTCGAGGTCGAGAACGTGATCAGCCGACACCCGCTGGTCGCCGAGTCGGCGGTCGTCGGGGTGCCGGACGAACGCTGGGGCGAGGCCGTCTACGCGTTCGTGGTGCCGGTGGAGGGGCAGCAGCTCACCGAACGCGACCTGGCGCTGCACCTGCGCGGCCAGCTCGCCGGCTTCAAGCAGCCGCTGCACTACGAGTTCATCGACCGGGTGCCGCGCAACCCCAGCGGGAAGATCCTGCGCCGCGAGCTGCGGGAGCGTTTCTGGCAGGGGCACGACCGCCGGGTGAGCTGATCGCGATGACGGCGGTGGTCGGCGAGCGGGACACCCGTGACCCGCTGCACCGGCCCGAACGGTCCGCGCGTCACTGGCTACCGTCCGTCATCGAGCCTGCTCGTCGCGTGCCGGGGGCGTCGGTCCGTCCCGCCGGTACGCCTCCGCGCGTGGCCGACGGTCCAGCGTGGAATCTCCGCGTACGCCGCCAGGTGGGCGGAGGATTCCCTGGTGGGAGGCCTGCCCGCCGGACGGGCGGCGCGCGGGGAGCGCGGTCACCACTTCCAAGTGACGGGAATCGATGTAGCAGAAAGTTGCATATTCCCTCCCATCGATCGGCCCTCTAGTGTCCATGACCAGCAGCGAGGGCATCGACCGGCGCCGATAACTACCCTTGCTGCGCGTCGGGTCGGATTCGTCCCGTACGCAGCATGACGACAGGCCTTCGGGCACGGGGACAGGAGGCGTGATGAGGGCGGGCGACACCGGATCCGCGGCGGCGGTTCCCGTCTCCGACGGGCCCACCTGCCGGTGCACCGCCACCACCGCGGGGGCCGCCGGGAAGGCGTACGACGACCGGCCCTTCCTGGCCGTGCCCGGCATGGTCGAGGAGCGCGTCGACCGGCACCCGCACCGCCGGGCGGTGTCGTTCCGGGGCCGCTCGCTGACGTACCGCGAACTCGACGACCTGGCCAACGGCGTCGCCGCCGCCCTCGCGGGGCGGGGCGTCCGGCGGGGCGACGTGGTGCCCGTCCTGATCGCCGACGGGCTCGAACTGCCCGTCGTCGACCTGGCGCTGATGAAGCTCGGCGCGGCCTTCGTGCCCGTCGATCCCGGCTGGCCGGCGGACCGGCTGCACGCCGCGCTGCGGGAGGTGCGGCCCCGGCTCGCGGTGGTACGCGGCACCGGCCCGCGTCCCGACACCGGCGACATCCCCTGCCTGCCCGTCGACCTCGACGAGATCGTCCCGACCCGCCGTCGGCCCGGCGTGCCGATCGGCCCGGCCGACCTGATCTACGGCATCTTCACCTCCGGCACCACCGGCACCCCGAAGTGCGCACTGAACCGGCACGACGGCATCGCCAACCGGCTGCGGTTCATGACGCGGCACTTCGCGGCGACCGGCGACGAGGTGGTGCTCCAGAACAGCCGGCACACCTTCGACTCGTCGGTGTGGCAGATGTTCTGGCCGCTGACCACAGGTGGCCGCACCGTGGTGCCGGTCGAGGGCGGGTTCCTCGACGTCGAGCGGACCATCCGCACCATCGCCGACGAGACCGTCACGATGACCGACTTCGTGCCGAGCGTGCTCGGCGCGCTGGTGTCGGTCCTGGACCGGGACCCGGCGGCCCGGCGCGCCGTCGCCTCGCTGCGCAACGTGATCGTCGGCGGCGAGGAGATCGACCCCTGGGCGGTGCACCGGCTGGTCGAGTTGGTCCCGGGCGTGGCGGTCACCAACGGCTACGGCCCGACCGAGGCGTCGATCGGAATGATCTTCCACACCGTCGCCCGCGGCGACGGTGACGTCATCCCCATCGGCCGCCCCATCGACAACTGCCACGCCGCCGTCGTGGACGACGAGCTGCGCCCCCTGCCGCCGGGGGAGACCGGCGAGATCGTCATCGGCGGCGTCTGCCTGGGCGAGGGCTACCTCGGCGATCCGGCCCGCACCGCCGAGGTGTTCGTGCCCAACCCGCTGCCCGGCATCCCGGGTGCCCGGCTCTACCGCACCGGCGACCTCGGCCGGATCGCCCCCGACGGCCGGCTGCACTTCGCCGGCCGCCGCGACCACCAGCTCAAGGTCAACGGCGTCCGGATCGAGGCGGGCGAGATCGAGACCGCCGCCACCCGGCTGGCCGGCGTACGGCTCGCGAAGGTGCTGCTGGCCCGCGAGCACCGGGGGAAGTCGCTGGCCCTCTTCCTCGCCGCCGACCCCGAGGTGACCGAGCCGCTGGTGCGGGCGCACCTGCGCGGGCTGCTGCCCCGCACCCACGTGCCCCGGCACGTCGTCGTGCGCGACGCGCTGCCGCTGACCGGCAACGGCAAGGTCGACCGGCAGGCGCTGGAGGCATGGCTGGACCGTACGCTCGCCGACCGGACCCGCCCGTCGGCCGCGCCCGCCGAGGCGCGGACGCTGGCCGACCGGGTGCTGGGGGTGTTCCGGACGGTCCTCGGCCGGCCCGACCTCGACCCCGACACCGACTTCCTCGACGCCGGGGGCGACTCGCTCCAGGCCCTCGACGCGGTCACCGCCCTCGGCGCGGACCAGAGCCTGCGCGTCGGCGTGCAGGACCTGTTCACCCACCGCAGCGCCACCCGGCTCGCCCGGGCGCTCGCCGTACGGCTGCGCACGGCCGATCCCACCGAGACCGAGGACGAGCTGGTGGAGCGGGACGCGAAGATCCCGGCCGACCTGCCCGTACGCCCCGTCGGCCGGCGCCGGGCGCCGCGTACGGTCCTGGTCACCGGGGCCACCGGCTTCGTCGGCGCGCGCCTGGTGCACGAGCTGCTCGCCACCACCGACGTCCGGGTGCTGTGCCTGGCCCGCGCGGCCGACGACGCCGAGGCCACCGCCCGCGTCGTCGGCGCGCTGGCCGAGCGGGGCCTGTGGCGGCCCGGCCACGACCCGCGCCTGCACGCGTACGCGGCCGACCTCGGCAGCCCGGCCCTCGGCCTGACCCCGCAGGCGTGGGACCGGCTGGCCCACGACTGCGACCTCGTGCTGCACGCCGGGGCGCTCGTCAACTTCCTGTTCGACTACCGGGCCCACCGCGCCGCGAACGTCCTCGGCACCGCCGAGCTGCTGCGGCTGTGCCTGACGGGACGGCCGAAGCCGCTGCACCACGTCTCCACCCTCGGCGTCCTCGACAGTGAGGCCGCCCGCCATCCGCAGCCGCTGCCCGAGACGTACGACCCGGCCCTCGCCGTCCCGCCGACGAGCGGCTACAGCCGGTCGAAGTGGGTGGCGGAGCGGTACCTCGACGACGCCCGGCGGCGTGGCGCGACCGTCACCGTGCTGCGCCTCGGCGAGGTGATGCCCGCGGCCGACGACGGCCACCCCAACCCCCGGGCCCTGACCCACCTGCTGCTGGCGGCCTGCCACCGGCTGGGGATGCGGCCCGACGCGCCCGTGCGCTCCGACTGGACGCCGGTGGACTGGGCCGCCCGGCGGATCGTCGCCACGGTCGTCGACCCGCGCCAGTGGGGCGGCACGCTGCATGTCCTGCACCCGGTGAGCGTCGACTTCACCGACCTGCCGCTGGGCGGCGCGGACGCCCTGCCCCGGGTGAGCTGCGCGCGGTTCCTGGCGGGGCTGCGCGAGGCGGCGGACGGGGGCGACCGCGACGCCGCCGTGCTGCTGGCCCTCTTCCCGCCCGGCGCGGGCGCCGACGAGGAGCGGCTGCGCGCGGTCTTCGCGACGCTGCTCACCGACAACCCCCGGCTCTTCCGGCGCGACGGCTGCGCCGAGCTGGAACGCCGCCGGGGCTTCACCGACCACCGGCTCGGCCCGTCCGTCGGCGCCTACCGCGCCTGGCTGGGCGCGCACGAGGGGCGGGAGGCCGACCGGCTGCTGCTGCCGGCGGGACCAGGGTGAACGGTCGCGCGCGACGCGATTTCCGGCACGGATGAGGGAGTGGAATGCGATACCGCAGGATGGGTCGGCTCGGCTGGCAGGTCAGCGAGGTCGGGTACGGGATGTGGGGCATCGGGGGCGGACCCGGCGGCTTCACCGGCTGGGACTACGACACCGCGCCGGCCTGCCTGGACGAGGCGGTGGAACGGGGCTGCAACTTCTTCGACACCGCCTGGGTCTACGGGCGGGGCGTCAGTGAGCAGCTCCTCGGCGGCCTGGTGCGCCGGCACCCGGACCGCCGGCTGTACCTGGCCACCAAGATCCCGCCGAAGAACCGCGAGTGGCCGCCCGGCCCCCAGGACACCCTGGACGACGTCTTCCCGGCCGAGCACATCCGCGAGTTCACCCACCGCAGCCTCGAGAACCTCGGCGTGGACCGGATCGACCTGCTCCAGTTCCACGTCTGGGAGGACCGGTGGGCCGCCGACGGCCGCTGGCAGGAGGCCGTCGCGGACCTCAAGCGGGAGGGCGTGGTCGACGGCGTCGGGATCAGCGTCAACCGGTGGGAGCCGACGAACTGCCACGCCGCCCTCGACACCGGCCTGATCGACGTCGTGCAGGTCATCTACAACGTCTTCGACCAGGCGCCGGAGGACGAGCTGTTCCCGCGCGCCCAGCGCGACGACATCGCGATCATCGCCCGCGTCCCGTTCGACGAGGGGACGCTGACCGGCACGCTGACCGCCGACAGCACCTGGCCGGAGGAGGACTGGCGCAGCACGTACTTCGGGCCGGAGAACCTGCTGCCCAGCGTGGAGCGCGCCGAGCGGCTGGCCGCCGACGTGCCGGCGGGGATGACCATGCCGGAGCTGGCGCTGCGGTTCATCCTGCACCACCCGGCGGTGAGCACGGTGATCCCCGGCATGCGCCGCGCCGAGCACGTCCGCGCCAACCTGGCCGTCAGCGACGGCGTACCGCTGGACGCCGGGCTGCTGGACACGCTGCGCGGCCACCGGTGGGACCGCAAGCCGACGTCGTGGTCGCAGTGAGCGCGCCCCACCGCGGCGCCGCCCCACGGCGGCGGGAGACGCGGTACGGGAGGCCGGCATGCCGGTGATCGCCATGTGGGCGCACCCCCGGGCGCTCTCCACCGCGTTCCTGCGCATGATGATCGCCCGCGGCGACGTCACGGTCGTCCACGAGCCCCTGGTCACCCTCGTCGACGAGGGGCACGTCGAGCTGCCAACCGCCGACGGCGGCACCGTCACCGTGACCGACGCGGCCGAGGTCGTCGCGCACCTGACGGAGCTGGGCCGGGACCGGACCGTCTTCGTCAAGGACACGCTCGAATACCGCTACCGGCACCTGTTCGCCGATCCCGGGGCGATCGCCGACGTCACGCACACCTTCATCGTCCGGGAGCCGGCCCGCGCGATCAGCTCGCACTACGCGATCAAGCCGACGGTGACCTGCCCGGAGATCGGCTACGAGCACCAGTGGGAGCTGTACGACCTGGTCAGCCGGACCGCGCACCGGCCGCCGGTGGTGATCCGGGCCGAGGACCTGCTGCGGCACCCGGGGGAGACGGTGTCGGCCTGGTGCGAGGCCGTGGGGCTGCCCTTCCTGCCCGAGGCGCTGAACTGGGCGCCGGGGGAGCGCACCGAGTGGCGGCGTACGCGCAAGTGGCACCTCGACGTCGAACGCACCTCGGGCTTCTCGCCGGTCGAGAAGTCCTTCGAGACGACCGTCGCCAACAACGACACCCTGCGGTCGTACCACGACTACCACCAGCCCTTCTACGAGCGGCTGATCCGGCACGCCATCTCCATCGGGGAGGACTCATGACCATCACCACCGCGCCACCCGTGACCGCGCCGTCGACGCTGTCGCCCGGTGAGCTGTTCGCCCGCGCGTACGCCGACGATCCCGCCGGCGCCGAGGTGCGCTTCGACTACACCATCACGGACGCCTTCCAGCCGACCAAGGAACGCCCCCGGGTGACCGTGCGCAACCTGTTCCGCAAGCGGCCGGTCGGCATGGAGCCGGTCCGGTTCTGGTCCGAGGGCCGGCCCGACGCGGGCGAGGCCGCCGCCGTGCACGAGTCGGTCCTGCGCCGGGAGGCCGCCTTCCGGTTCGGCACCGCCTCCGCCGGGGTGCACCCGATCCGCGCCTGGGTGCGCATCCCCGAGGAGCTCGCCGACGACCCGGAGGCGCTTGCCTCCTTCATCGACTACCGGCTGCTGGTCCGCCTCGCCACGGCCGAGAACCAGGCGCTGACCATCGGCGAGGGCGGCCTGCTGCGGCACCCGGAGATCGGGCGGCTGCCGTACCGGCACGACTGGCTCAGCGGCCTGCTCGCGGCCTGCGACGAGATCGAGCAGACCGGGGCCACCCCGCACGCGATGATCGTCAACCCGCGGGACTACTACACCCACCTGCTCGGGAAGGGCTCCCTCCTGACGGACCTGACCCGCAACGGCGTCCAGATCAGCCGTACGCGGATGGTGGCGCCGGGCGAGGCGGTGGTGGGCGACTTCGCGATGGCGGCCCGTCTGCTGGACGCCGGACGGTCCGCGATCCGCGTCGACACCCCGCCGCCCGGCACCCTGTCGACCGACGGCCCGGCCGTCTGTGCCGAGATCCACGAGGGACTGGCGGTGCACCTGCCGACCCACTTCTTCCACGTAGTACCGGCCTAGCGCCTCGTCATACCGCCTTGGGCGGGTGGTCCGTGCTGCGTGGCCGGTGGTGGCCGCCGAGCCGGTCCGGGGCGGGAGGGTGTGTGTGACGCTGTCGAGCTGAGTCGTCTGTGACATCAGGCGCCGTCCGGGCCAGTGTGGCCCCAGACGGCGGTGAACCGTCTGCGACATCAGCTCGACAGCGTCCCACGTGCGGACACTTCCGCCGACGGACACCATGACGGCTAATCGCGAACACGGCGCCTTGAGGTGCGGGGCTGCTCCGCGCGCATCGCCGCGCTCTACGTGCCGATCGCCCCGGGGCTGCTTCGTCAGCAGGCTGCCGCCGGGGCTGGTGCGTTCGCGGACCCGGTTGAGGGGTCGCGGACCCAGGTGGTGGTGCAGCCGTCGGCGACGGTCTTGAGTCGCCGATTGGATCGTTCCGCTTCGATGCCGCTATCCTGAGCGCGAGGTGCCCGGTCGGCCTCGGTCTGCCTGGTCGTTGGTCGATCCACTGAGGATCTCGACCTGCGTCGGCAACCGCGACGCCGGACCGCCTCACCGCCCAGCAGCGCCTTCGGAACACGGGGCTAGGAGCGTCACCGCATGACCACGACCGGCGGGAAACTATCGTTCTACCGGCCCATCGTCCCGCTCTTCGCCGCGATCTTCCTGTGCCTGCTCGGCGTGGGCGCGTCCCTGGCGGTGCTGCCGTTCTACGTCCTCGACGAGCTGGGCGGCAACCGGGTCCAGGTGGGGGTGGTGATCGCCGCGATCGCGGTCTCCGCCGTGATCGCCCGGCCCATCGCCGGCAGGGTCGGCGACCGGCACGGGTACCGGACGGTGATGCTGGGCGGGGCGGTGGTGTGCGCCGCCGCCGGGGCGGCCTACCTGGTGGCCGGCAACGTCGGCGTGCTTGTCGGCGTCCGGGTCCTGCACGGGATCGGTGAGGCGGCCGTCTACACCGCAGGCGCGGCCTGGCTGGTGGCGCTGGCGCCGGCCGACCGGCGGGGCCGCGTCGTCGGCCTGTACGGCATCTACATGTGGCTGGGCATCACGCTGGGCGCCCTGCTCGGCGCGGTGCTGCTGCGTACCTCCGGTTATCCGGCGGTGTGGCTGTTCGCGGTCCTGGCGGCGGCCGTCGGGGCCGCGCTCGTCGCCACCCGGCCGCGGCCGCAGCAGGCGAGCCCGGCGGGCCGGGCCGGCATCCTGCCGCGCAGCGCGGTGGCGCCCGGCGTCGCGCTCTCCCTGGCCGGGTTCGGCTACGCCGCGCTGGCCGCGTTCGTGGCCCTGCACATGGCGGAGCGGGGCATCGAGAACGGCATCGTCGCGTTCAACGCGTTCGGCTTCACCTACGTGGGGGTCCGGCTCGTCGTGGGCGGGCTGCCCGACAAGCTCGGCGCCGGCCGGGTGGCCGTCGGGTCGGCCCTGGTGGAGGCGGTGGGGCTGCTCCTGGTCGCGGTCGCGCCGAACCTGCTGGTCGCGGTCCTCGGCGGGCTGGTGATCGGCGCCGGGCTCTCGCTGCTCTTCCCGGCGCTGGCACTGTTGGTGATCAACCGTACGGACCCGGCCCACCAGGGGACGGCGCTCGGCGCGTTCACCTCGTTCTGGGACATCGGCCTGGTGGCCGGGGCGCCGCTGGCCGGCCTGGTCGCCAGCATGGCCGGCTATCCGGCGGTCTTCCAGGTGATGCTGCTGGCGGCGCTGCTGTCGGCGGCCCTCTCGGCGTGGACGATGCTGCCCCGCCGCTCCCCGTTGAACCAACACTCCGGCTGACTTCCCGCCCATCCCCATGCTCCGCTGATCATGAGGTTGGCGGCGGAGGCGATCTCCTCGGCTGCCGCCAACCTGATGAAACCGACGCGCGTGGCCGGGCGGCCGAGCGGCGGGGTGCCGGGTCGGTCAGGGGAGGCGGGACGGGGACAGCGGGGTGGGATCGACCGGGGGCGGGGCGTCGACCGCCAGCGCGGCGAGCAGGGCGCCCGCCGCCGGCGAGGTCTGGACGCCGTAGCCGCCGAGCCCGGCCATCCAGAGGAAATCCGGCGCGTCGGGTGCCGGGCCGATCACGGGCACGTCGTCCGGGGCGGAGGTCCGCAGCCCGGCCCAGGGCTGGTGGACGCGGCGGATGTCCAGTGTGGTCGCCGCCTGTACCCGGTCGGCGCCGATCGCCACGTCGAGGTCGTCGGGGCGGGCGTCGCCCGGCGGCACGGGAGTGGTGTCGCACGGGGAGACCAGCAGGCGCCCCGACTCCGGCTTGAAGTAGAAGGTGCCGTCGACGTCGTTGACCATCGGCCAGTCCCCCGCAGGGACGCCGGCCGGCGCGTCCACCAGGAAGGCGGTGCGCCGCAGGGGCGTCAACCCCGCCGGTCGTACGCCGGCCGCCGTCGCGACCTCGTCGGCCCAGGCGCCCGCCGCGTTGACGACGACCCGGGCGCTGAACTCGCCGGCGTCCGTGTCCACCTGCCAACCGTCGCCGCCGCCCCGCAGCCAGCGTACCCGCGCGCCGCACACGACCCGGCCGCCGGCCGCCCGGATGCCGCGCAGGTAGCCCTGGTGCAGCGCGGCGACGTCGAGGTCCCGCACGGCCGGCTTCACCATCGCCCGCCGGCACCACTGCGGCCGCACGACGGGGCAGTGCCGGGGCAGGTCGGCGACGTCGATCTCGCGGGCCGGCGGGTCCACCTCGGCCCCGTCGCGCAGCGCCGCCTCGAAGGCGTCCTCGCTGCCCGGTGGGCAGAGGCTGAGCGTGCCGCGCGGAGTGAGCAGCGGGTGTTCGGCGAACCCCGGCGGCGGCGCGGTGAGGAAGCCCCGGCTGGCCCGGGTCAGCGCGCGCACCGCCGGCCCGCCGTAGTACTCGGAGAACACGGCGGCCGAGCGGCCGGTGGAGTGCTGGCCGGGGGCCTGCTCCATCTCCAGCAGCACCACGGTCCCGTACGCGGCGAGGTGGTGTCCGGCGCTGGCGCCCGCGATTCCGCCGCCGATGACCAGATAGTCGATCATCGATTGAACGGTAGTCGGCGGGCCCTGTGCGGACAAGGCCCGCCGAACATCGATCTCCCGCCGCAGCCGCAGCCGCAGTTCACGGCCGCGACCGCAGCCGCGGCCGCAGCCGGAGTCCACGGCCGCGGCCGCGGGTGAGCCGTGCGGCCCGCCGGTGCGGCGGGCCGCGTGGGTCAGGGGCCGCAGTAGAGCAGGCGGTTCGGCGTACCGCTGACGACGCCCGTCACCACTCCGGTCGTCGCCCTGCCGACCAGGTACGCGGCCACCTGCGCCGGGCTCCAGGTCGGATTGGCCGAGAGGGCGAGCGCGGCGCAGCCGGTGACGTGCGCGGCGGCCATCGAGCTGCCGCTGATGGTGGTCACCGACGCGTCGCCGGTGTGCCAGGTGGAGGTGATGTTGGCGCCGGGGGCGAAGAGGTCGATGCAGCTGCCGTGGTTGCCGCTCGGCATCCGGGCGTCGGTGCTGGTGGTGCCCGCCACGGTGAGCGCCGCCGCGACCCGCGCCGGGGAGTAGTTGCAGGCGTTGGCGTTCGAGCTGCCCGCCGTGACCGCGTAGGTCACCCCGGACGAGATCGACCGGTTCACCGCGGCGTCCAGCGCCGTGCTGGCGCCGCCGCCGAGCGCCAGGAGCGCCACCGCCGGCCGCACGGCGTTCGCGGTGACCCAGTCCACCCCGGCGATCACCTGGGAGAAGGTGCCGCTGCCGGCGCAGTTGAGCACCCGTACCGGCCGCAGCTGGATCTCCTTCGCCACCCCGTGCCGGGTGCCGCCGATGGTGCCGGCGAGGTGGGTGCCGTGGCCGTTGCAGTCGTCCGCCGGGCCGCCGTCGACGAGGTCGACGCCGCCGCCGGCCCGGATGCCGAAGTCGCCGTGCGTGCTCCGGATGCCGGTGTCGATGACGTACGCGTGCACGTTGTGCGCGGTGTTCGGGTAGGCGTACCGGCCGTTGAGCGGGAGGTTGCGCTGGTCGATGCGGTCCAGGCCCCACGAGGGCGGGTTGAGCTGCACGCCCGGCCCGACGAGGGTCACCACCCGGTCGCGCTCCACGTACGCCACGGCCGGGTCGGCGGCGAGCCGCCGGGCGGCCCGCTCCGGCAGGTGCGCCACGAATCCGTTGAGCGCGTGCCCGTAGACGCGGTCGACGGTGGCCCCGTAGCGGTCGGCCAGGCGGCCGGCGGTGTCCGCGACGGTGGCCCGCCGGTCGTCGGCGCGTCCGATCGCGTCGTCCCTGAGCACGACGACGTATCCGTCGGTCACCGCGTTCGGGGCGTCGGCGTGCAGGATCTCGCCGGTGGCCGGGGCGGCCGCCGCGGGGGTGCCCATCGCGGCGACGACCGCGGCGGCGGCGAGTACGCCCACCGTGCGGGCCCGCCATCGCCGGGTACGGGGAAGTGTCATCTGCCGGTCCTCCTCCTGTCGGCCCCGCGCCGGCTCGTGACCGGACGCGGAGCAGCCTGGCCGTTGAGAGGAGGCTATCGGCTATATAGATCCATCTGAATGCCTGTCGGGGTGTCGGCTACCCGGCGAAGCGGTAGAGCACGAATCCGTACGGGGACTCCGCCCCGGCGTCCCCGCTCTGCCTGCCGGCACCGCAGGCGATCACGCTGGTGTTCCACGAGCACGTGTCGCTGCGTACGTCCGCCAGCTGGCCCAGCTCGGCCACCTCACCCGAGCCCACCGAGAGCCCGGCGACGCTGCGGTCGTCCTCGACCGAGCTGGGCGGGTCGGCGAGGAGCAGCAGGTTGCCCGCGTCCAGCCGGACCGCCACCCCGCCACGATCGGCGAGCACGGCGCGACCGTCGGGGCCGAACAGTGTGCCGGCCGACTCCGGGGAGGTCCGCCGGGCGAGCAGGTGCTCGCCGAGCGGCACGAGCCGGGTCGCCCGGGGCGCCTTCCACCGGCTCACCTTCTCCTCGGTGGCCGCCACGACCTCGGTGGTCTCGTCGTCGCCGCCGGTCACCTCCAGCAGGCACGCCCGCCGCTCGCCGCAGGGCACCAGGGCCTCCGGGCGGCGCTTGTCGTCCTCGGCCGTGTACAGCACCTTCGGCTGGGCGTCGCTCGTCAGGTCGTACGCGAGCAACTGGTAACCGGCGTCGTCGCGGGCCACGTAGAGGCGGTCCTCGTGCGCCACCACCAGGTCGTCGTGGTCGGCCACCCCGGCACGGGTGCGGACCACCTGGCCGCTGCCCATGTCGACCAGTCGGACCGACCGGTCCGCGCCCACCTGCACGATGCGGTTGACCTCGCCGCGCCAGGGATCGCGCGGGGAGCCGTCGAGGAAGGCCGGGCCGCCCAGGGCCTTGTCGGTGGTGACCGGGTGGACGCTGGTGCGGGTGTTGTCGTACTCGTCGCGCGGGCTGGGCTGCGACCAGACCTCCCCGCCGTCGCCGAGACGCAGCCCGACGAGCCGCTTGCCGGCGCGGTCCACCTGCACCGCGACGCCGTCGCCGAAGATCACGTCGTCGTTGCCCAGGATCGACCGGCGCCACCGCTGGTCGCCCGAGGCGCCGTCGAGCAGCACGAGGTCCCGGGGGGTGTCGTCGCCGATCGCGTCGGCGAAGACCGCGACCGCGCCGGGCAGGGCGACGATCCCCTTCCACCGGTCGGAGGACACCGCGGTCTGCTTGCGCCACTTCACCGCGCCGGTGCCGGCGTCGACCGCCACCAGCTCCAGCCGCCCGTCGCCGAGCGGATACCCGAGATAGGCCCGCTGCCCGAGGACCGCGGTGAACATGTCCGCCGGTCGTTCCGTGCCGGCGGGCACCCGGGTCAGCTGGTCGACGGTCCGGAACTCCAGGGCGGGATAGCGGTCCCGGATCAGGTACAGCACCGCCGCCGTCGCCACGCCGGCGAGCGCGAGCACGGCGGCGAGCGAGATCCACAGCGCCCGGCGTCGGGGGAGCGCCGGCCCACTCCGGCCGCCGCCGGGCGATGCCGACACCGGCGTGCCGGAGACGGGTACGCCCGGCCACGCCCCCGCGGGACCACCTGGGGGTACGCCCGGCGGTGCGAACGGGTCGGGCGGTGACGGTGCGGCGGGCACGGTCGGGGCGGCCGGCGGCCCGGCGACCATGGTCGGCGTCAGCCCGGCGGGCAGGGCCGGGGTCACGCCCTCCGGTCCGGCGACGGCGGTCGGCGTGGGGGCCGGGCCGGCGGGCACGGTCGGCGCACTGCCGTCCTGGCCGCCGACGCCGTCCCCCGGCGCGGCGGGCGCGTGCGGCGAGCTGCCGGCGGATGCGGGCTGCGCCGGCACGGCGGGCGGTGCCGGTGCGGGGGCCTGCGGTGCCGGCGCGGCGGGATCGGGCGGTGGTGCTCCGGCCGGCTGCGCCGGAGCGGGGGGTGGCGCGGGTGCGGCGAAGGCGTCGGCGGCCCGGGCGCGCCGGGGCAGGGGCAGGTCGGTCAGCGCCCCCTCGGCCACCGGCAGCTCCGGCTGCTCCAGCACGGTCGGGGCGATGCCAAGTTCGGCGTGCAGCAGCCGGGCCACCATCGGCATCCGGGTGGCGCCACCGACCAGGAACAGGCCGGAGAGCTGCTGCGGGTCGAGGCCGGCCGCGCCGATCACGTCGCGGGTCACCGCCACCGCCCGGCACAGCAGCGGCCCGGCCACCCGCTCCAGGTCGGCCCGGGTGAGCGTGACCGCCGCCTCCACCCCCGGCACGGCCACCGGCGCCGCCGGCACCCGCGACAGCATCTCCTTCGCGCCCCGGACGTTCTCCCAGAGCTCGTGCCGCTCCCGCCACTGGGTCGCGGACTCCGGGCGGGTCAGCCGCTCCCAGCGGTCGGGGTGCGCCTCGGCGACCAGCTCGCCGAGCCGGGCCAGCAGGGCGGCGTCCACGTCCAGGCCACCGAGGTCGTCCGCGCCGCCCGCGGTGACGACCGTGAACCCGGAGTCGCCCCACGGGTCGGCGCCCTCGTTGCGCAGCACCGCGACGTCCAGCGTTCCGGCGCCGAAGTCGAAGACCGCGATCGTCCCGCCCACCGGCACCGGGCGGCGCAGCACCTGCGTGTAGTAGCGGGCGGCGGCCACCGGCTCCCGCAGCAGCCGGGTGCCCGGCGGCGTGGGACCGGAGAGCGTGTGCTCGGCCGCCGACGGCCAACCGGCCGTCGCCAGGGCGTCGGCCAGCACCTGGCGGCGGGCGGCGTCCCAGGTCGCCGGGCACGTCAGCACCGCCGGGGGCAGGAACCCGACCGCCTCGACGGCCGCCCGGGCCACCGCGTGCAGCGTCGCGGCCAGCAGTTCGGCCGGCGGATACCGGCGGTCACCCAACACGACGGCGGGCTCGTCGATGCGCCGCTTCGGGTTGGGCTCGTACCGGCCCGGATCGGTGCGGGCCAGCCGCTGGGCGTCCCGGCCGGCGTGCAGCAGCCCGTCCGCGTCGGCGTACACGCCGGAGGGGATGATCGGCTGCCCGTCCACGAGCAGTGCTCGGGTGTGCCCGTCGGGCCGGCGCAGCACGGCGACGGTGTGGGACGTGCCGAGGTCGACGCCGAGGGCGTACCCCTCGTGCTGGCCTGCCATCTGCCGTTACCTCCGCGGGACGAGGGGATGCCCGGCCCCGAATCGTACGCAGCAGCCGCACCAGCGCCGTTCGCGCCCTGACGTGCGACTCAGGCGGCGCGGACCGTCACCCGACGACCAGGTCCAGGCCGGCGATCTGCTCGGGGTCGGCGACCACCTCGATGCCGAGGATCCGGTCGGTGACCACGAAGCTGAGCACCAGGCGGGTACGGCCGTCGACGAGCACCACCGCCCCCGGTGCGCCGTCCACGAACGCCGGGACCGCCCCCTGCGCCTTGCCGGCGAAGAAGCTGGCGACCGTGGCCGAGCCGTGTGCCTCGCCGGCCCCGCCCATCCGCACGGCCGCCGCGTCGGAGCGCAGGACGACGTGCGGGTCGAGCAGGGTGAGCAGGTCGTCGAAGCGCCCCTCGCGGGACGCGGCGAGGAACGCCTCGACGGTCCCACGCTGCCGGGCCCGGTCGGCCTCCGGCGCCGGCGATCCGCCCTGCACACGCCGGCGGGCCCGGCTGGCGATCTGCCGTACGGCGGCCGGGCTGCGGTCGACCACGGGCGCGAGCTCGTCGAAGGAGACCGCGAACATGTCGTGCAGCACGAACACGAGCCGCTCGGTGGGGCCGAGGGTCCGGAGCACCACGTCCAGCGCGCGCCCGACTGACTCCGTGAGCATCGCCTCCCGCTCGGGGTCGGCCTCGCCAGCGTCGGGCGTGGTCGATTCGTCGGCGGCCACGTCGGCGGGCCGCTCGTGCCGCGCGGCGCTGGAGCCCAGCCGGTCGAGGCAGACCCGCCCGACGGTGGTGGTGAGCCAGCCCGGCAGGTTCTCGATGCCGTCGACGTCGGCGCGACTGAGCCGCAGCCAGGTGTCCTGGACCGCGTCGTCGGCCTCGGCCCGGGAGCCGAGCATCCGCTGGGCCACGGAGCGCAGCCGTTGGCGCTGCTCCTCGAAGCGCTCGGCGAGCAGGTCGGTGTCAGTCACGGCCTCGCCATCCCGGTCGGCCTCCGGCCTTCGTGTGGCCCGGGTCACATCTGTCACGTCGCCCCTCCGGCTGTCGACAGCAGGGTGACGAAGAGGAAAGCGCTGCGGCGGGGGCGTCGGCAGCGTAACAGGAAGGACGGCACACGATGTCCGTACAGGCCCGTATGCGGAACCCCGCGACCCTGCTTCCCGACGCGGTGAAGGCGATCAATCTGCTCTACAAGGCGGCCCACTCGGCCGGGGTTCCGGGGAGCACCCTGGAGCTGGTCCACCTGCGGGCCAGCCAGATCAACGGGTGCAGCGCCTGCCTCGACTCCGGCGCCCGCAACGCCCGGAAGGCGGGGGAGACCGAGGAGCGGCTGTTCGCGCTGGCCGCCTGGCGGGAGACGCCGTACTTCACCGACGCCGAGCGGGCCGCGCTCGCGCTCGCCGAGTCCGCGACCCGGCTCGCCGACCGGGCCGACCCCGTGCCCGACGAGGTGTGGGACGAGGCCGCCCGGCACTTCGAGGAGAAGGAACTGGCGGCGCTGGTGCTCTGGCTCGCCACGACCAACTTCTTCAACCGGTTGAACGCCACCACCCGCCAGCCCGCCCCGCAGAACTGGGGCTGAGCGGGCGACCGACCCGGGCGTACGGCGCGTGCCGCCGCACGCCCGGGTCGCCGCGTACGGCAAGGGGCGCTCAGACGGTGTGTACCAGCCGGAAGCGCTCGAGCAGCACCGCGGTGTCGTCGTCGACGGTGAAGCCCGGGTCACCCAGCTCGGCGCGCACCTCCGCGCTGTGCCAGAACGTCTCGTGCCCGGCCCGCCACTGCGCCACCGACTCGTACCCCTCGCCCTCGTCGAGGGCGTGCGGCAGGTCGACGTCGCCGAGCCGGACCACGCGTACCTCGGTCACCTCGATCACCGCGACCCGCCGGCCCGCCGAGTCGACCACCGCCGAGCGCTGACCCACCTCGGGCATCGGCTCGTCCGTCCGCTCGTAGCCGAGCACGAGGCTGGACGTCGACGTCTTCGCACCGGACAGGATCGCGGCCACCAACTGGTCCCGCAGCGGCCCGGGAAAGGCGAACTCCGCAGGAGGAAGATCATCAAGTTCCACGTCCGAAGGGTACGCGCCAGCGCTGCCCGGGGCGGTCGGGTTTTCGTCGCCGCCGTCGGCATCCACCGATGCCTGGCCCCGGCTGGTCTAATGGACCCATGCGCACGCGCCGAGCATCGACCGTCGCGACCTTCCTCGCCGCGGCCACTGTCGTCGTCGCCGCCCAGACGCCCGGCTGGCTCGCCACGCAGCGCGACGCGGCCCCCGCCGAGGCCGTCTCCAGCCGCGTACGGGACCCGTGGCTGTGGCAGGCGACCGTGGGGCAGCACCCGGTCGGCCCGGCCTCGGTGCTCTTCTTCACCGCGCACACCCGCTACTTCGAGTCCACCGGGGTCGTGATCGGTCGGGCCGGCGGCTACCGGCTGTTGCCGATCAGCGTGGGGGAGACGCACGGGATGCTCTCGCCCGACGGCAGGTGGTACCTGCGTGCCGGCACCGGCAGCCTCGTCGACCTGCGGACGGGCGACGAACGGCCCGCGCACCGGCCGGGCCTGCGCCCGCTGGCCTGGTCCCCGCACGGCAGGCAGGTCCTGTTCACCAGGGACAACGACGACGCCGTGATCACGTACGGGCCGGACAACCAGCAGCTCAACGACCCGTCGAAGCCCGACGACGTGCTCACCGTCGACCCCTGGACCGGGGCGGAGCGGGTGCTCCCGGTCGGCACGTTCGCCAGCCACAGCGCGGCGGCCTGGTCGCCCGACGGGTCGCTGCTGGCCGTGGCGGGCCGGGTCGACCCGACCGCAGAGGCTGCCGAGCGGGAACGGCTGGTGGTGGTCGACCCCGTCGGGGGCGGGGTGCGGTGGCAGGTCGAGCTGGGCGAGCAGCGGCAACTGGCCGGCCGGGGCGCCTGGAGCCCCGACGGCCGGCGGATCGCCGTGCTGGCATACGACGGCTGCGCCACGAACCGGTGCGCCGACACCGCCGAGATGCTCCGGCGCTCCTGGCGCATCGAGTATCTCGACGCGGCCACCGGCCGCCCGGTCGGCGACGCCACCCCTGTTCCCGGCTCAGCGGTGGAACTGGTCGCCTGGCGGAACGGTGAACCGGTGGTGGAGCGCCAGTCGCAGGAGCCGGACCATGCGAAGCGGCACACCGTTCTCGCGGCGGTCTCCGCCCAGGGTCGGGAGCAGGTGCTGCTGACCGCTCCGGAGGGCGTCAGCGACGTCGAGGTGCCGGGGGACCTGCTGGCCCGTGCCGCGTACGGGGGCCCGGAGCCGCGTCCGTCTCCGTTCGCCGCGCCGCCGTGGTGGTACGCCACGCTCGCCGTACCGCTGCTGCTGTTCGTCCTGGCCCTGGTACGTCGGCACCGAAGTTCTCGGCATTCGTGACCTCAAGGAGTTCTGGGCCCGTCGACAGCCGGCTGGAGGTTTGCCACCATCGGCGGATGCTCGGAAGGGAGAGGCCGGTGGTGGTTGCCGTCTGCGGATCTCCCGGAGCCGGAAAGACCACGGTCGCCATCGCATCGGCGCGCCGCCTCGGGCTACCGCTCCTGACCCGCGACGAGTTGAAGGCCGGCCTCGGGCTGTCCTCCGCTTCCGTCACCCAGGGTGGCGGCGTCCAGCTCGAATCCGATTTCCACATCGCCGGTGGTCCCTTCAGCCTCCGCGCTGAGGCTGTGATGGCCGACGCGGCCCGGCTGTTCGCGACCGCACGGGTCAGTTTCGTCGTGGAATCCTCGGTGTTGTCGCACACGCTGCTCGATGCGCTGATCACGTGTGGCGCACGAGTGCTCGCTGTGCACGTCGTGGCCGACGAGGCGGTGATCCGCGATCGCCTCCGTGCCAGAGCGGTCAGCGGCACGGCTGTCGACCAACAGCTCGAATCCCAGTTCGAGCGAGGCGAAATGAAGCGGTCGATCTTCGAGCCGCCGGACGGAGTCGACGCCGTCGTCGAAGTGGACACCTCAGACCACGGGGATCCGGTCATCGAACCCATCGAGGAAGCGGTCCTCACCCTGCTTCGGTCAGCGCCCTGACCGTACGTTCCGGTCCAGGCCGGATCGGGCGTTGAAACGGAACGTGGCGCCACCGCAGCTCGCCAGCTGCTACTGGCCCGCCGATGGCACGCAAGATCAAAGAGGGCTGAGACGAGAGCGGCCCAGGCTCGGCGAGAACGCCGCTGACCTGGGCCGGTACTGCTGGAGCGGGCGACGAGAATCGAACTCGCACCGTCAGTTTGGAAGACTGAAGCTCTGCCATTGAGCTACGCCCGCGTGCGCCCCGCCATCGCAGGGCGCGCCGACAGCGTACCGAATGACCCGCGTGCTCCGCGCGGCCGTATCCCCGGCGGGGTGGTGTCGGAGCGTCGGATGTCCGGTTGGTCCCCCTTCGGCGCGTTGAGGGACGCCCCGGGACTTCCGGCGGGTCGCGACGGCATAGACTGCTCGTCGCCACGGGGTGTGGCGCAGCTTGGTAGCGCACTCGCTTTGGGAGCGAGGGGCCGTGGGTTCAAATCCCGCCACCCCGACTGTCGTCCGCGGCCGGTCGCCGGGGTCGCCCTCTGTGCGGTCCCCGGCCGCTGCCGGTGCGTCCGGCCGGCTCGCCTACACTCGATGGGCTAATCACGCCCAGACTAAAACCGAGATCCGTCAAGGAGTACGCCTGTGAAGAGCACCGTCGAGACTCTGAGCCCGACGCGCGTGCGGCTCGCCATCGAGGTGCCGTTCGTCGAGCTCGAGCCGAGCCTCAGGAAGGCGTACCGGGAGATCGGGCAGCAGGTCCAGGTGCCCGGCTTCCGCAAGGGCAAGATTCCTGCGGCCGTGATCGACCAGCGGGTCGGCCGGGGCACCGTCCTCAACGAGGCGGTGCAGGAGGCCATCCCGCAGAACATCCTCGCCGCCGTCCGCGAGCACGACCTGAAGACGCTCGGCCGCCCCGAGGTCGAGATCACCGAGTTCAACGACGGTGACTCGCTGAACTTCACCGCCGAGGTCGACGTCCGCCCGGAGATCACCCTGCCGGACCCGGCCACCATCGAGGTGACCGTCGACGAGCTGCAGATCGACGACAGCGAGATCGACGAGCAGGTGAAGAACCTGCGCGAGCGGTTCGCCACCCTGAAGACCGTCGAGCGGGCCGCCCAGGAGGGCGACTACGTCCAGATCGACCTGAACGCGACCGTCGACGGCGAGGACGTGCCGGGCGGCTCCGCCAGCAACATCTCCCACGAGGTCGGCAGCAAGCAGCTCCTCCCGGGCCTGGATGAGGCCGTCGTCGGCCTGGCCGCCGGCGAGGACACCAGCTTCACCACCCAGCTCGTCGGCGGCGACTTCGCCGGCCGCGACGCCGAGGTGGCGGTGACCGTCCGCACGGTCAAGGAGAAGGAGCTGCCGGAGCTCAACGACGAGTTCGCCCAGATGGCGAGCGAGTTCGACACCATCGAGGAGCTGCGCGGCGACCTGCGGGAGCGGGTCACCCGGGGCAAGCGGGTCGAGCAGATCTACGCCGCCCGCGACAAGGCGCTGGAGCAGATGGTGGCCGCCGCCGAGGTGCCGGCGCCGGAGGGCATCGTCCGCGAGGAGGTCGAGAGCCGCAAGCAGGCGATGGTCGACCAGCTCGAGCGGATCGGCGCCTCGCTGGAGGAATACCTCGCGGCCGAGGAGAAGACCGAGGAGCAGATCGACGCCGAGCTGACCGAGGCGGCGACCGAGGGCGTCAAGGTCCAGCTGCTGCTGGACACCCTGGCCGACGCCGAGGACGTGCAGGTCTCCGACGACGAGTTCGGCCACGAGATCGTGCACCGGGCCCAGCGCGCCGGGATGGCTCCGCAGCAGTACTACGACCAGCTGGTCCGCTCGGGCGCGGCCGGTGCCGTCTTCGGTGACGTGCGGCGGGGCAAGGCCCTGGCCTCGGTCATGGAGCGCATCAAGATCAAGGACTCGGCGGGCAACGAGGTCACCCTCGACGCGCTGCGCGCCGAGAACGAGGCCGAGCACAACCACGAGCACTGACAGTGCGGGGAGGCCGCCGTCCGCCGCCTGCGGTGGACGGCGGCCGATTCCCTTTTCGGGTACGCCTCGGCGGTACTGCGCTGATAGCGAACACTGCCCGGACCGGCGCTCTGCCATCCGGCTGAGCGGTTAGTGTCGGGTAGGACGGTACGGAGAGCGAAGGGCTGCCATGACCGACATGCACATCCAAGCGAAGCCGCTCCGGGCGATCGATGCCCGCGGTGGCGACACCATTGGCAACCTCGACGACTCGGTCTACAACCGGTTGCTCAAGGAACGCATCATCTTCCTGGGCAGCGAGGTGACCGACCAGGTCGCCAACCGCATCTGCGCGCAGCTCCTGCTGCTCGCCGCGGAGGACCCGGACCGCGACATCAACCTCTGGATCAACTCGCCGGGCGGTTCGGTCTACTCCGGCATGGCGATCTACGACACCATGCAGTTCATCGACAACGACGTCTCGACCGTGGCGATGGGCATGGCGGCGTCCATGGGTCAGCTGCTGCTCTGCGCCGGCACCAAGGGCAAGCGCTACGCCCTGCCGCACGCGCGGATCATGATGCACCAGCCCTCCGGCGGTCTGGGCGGCACCGCGTCCGACATCGCCATCCAGGCGGAGCAGATGCTCTACACCAAGCGGATGTTCCAGGAGCGGGTCGCGCACCACACCGGCCAGAGCCAGGCGCAGATCGAGGCGGACTCCGACCGCGACCGCTGGTTCACCGCCCAGGAGGCCCTGGACTACGGCTTCATCGACAAGGTGATCATCGGGGCCGCCCAGGTTCCGGATGGCGCCGGGACCCTGAGCTGAGGAGCTGACGATGACCGACCTGAGCCTGCCGCCCCAGTTCGCGGCCGTGCACAACCGCTACGTCCTGCCGTCGTTCGTCGAGCGCACGTCGTACGGGGTCAAGGAGTCCAACCCCTACAACAAGCTCTTCGAGGACCGGATCATCTTCCTCGGCGTCCAGGTCGACGACGCGTCGGCCAACGACGTGATGGCGCAGCTGCTGACGCTCGAGGGCACCGACCCGGACCGCGACATCATCATGTACATCAACTCGCCCGGCGGTTCGTTCACCGCCATGACGGCGATCTACGACACCATGCAGTACGTCCGGCCGGACATCTCGACGGTCTGCCTCGGCCAGGCCGCCAGCGCGGCGGCCGTGCTGCTGGCCGCCGGCACCCCGGGCAAGCGGATGGCGCTGCCGAACTCGCGGATCATCATCCACCAGCCGGCCACCGAAGGCGGCTACGGGCAGGGCTCGGACATCGAGATCCAGGCCCGGGAGATCCTGCGGATGCGCACGCAGCTCGAGGACATGCTCTCGCGGCACTGCAACCAGCCGATCGAGAAGGTCCGCAAGGACATCGACCGTGACAAGATCATGACGGCCGAGGAGTCCAAGGAGTACGGGCTGGTGGACACCATCCTCACCAGCCGCAAGAAGGGCCTGCTGGCGGCCAACGCCGCCAGCTGAACAGCTCGGGTCGCGGTCGGCCGGGAGTCCGCTCCCGGCCGACCGTCTGACACACCCGTTTTGGGGGTCGGAGAAACCCCCGCCAGCGGGTAACGTCGGGTCTGTGCCGCTCCACCGGTACGCCGGCGGGGTGGACGAGCGGGGTGAAACGAGGCGGACGCTTCCACGTCCGCAGGCGAGGGCCGGGTCTCCGGCCGACGAGTGCAGGGAGAACGTAGGTGGCACGGATCGGTGACGGCGGCGACCTACTGAAATGCTCGTTCTGCGGTAAGTCGCAGAAGCAGGTCAAGAAGCTCATCGCGGGCCCTGGGGTCTACATCTGCGACGAGTGCATCGATCTCTGCAACGAGATCATCGAGGAGGAGTTGGCCGAGTCCGGCGAGGTGAAGTGGGAAGAGCTTCCCAAGCCGATGGAGATCTGCCAGTTCCTCGACACCTACGTCGTCGGGCAGGACCAGGCCAAGAAGGCGCTCGCCGTCGCGGTCTACAACCACTACAAGCGGATCCAGGCCGAGGCGGCCGGCGCGCCGGGCTCCGGCAGTGACGCTGTCGAGCTGGCCAAGTCCAACATCCTGCTGCTCGGCCCGACGGGGTGCGGCAAGACCCACCTGGCGCAGACCCTGGCGCGGATGCTGAACGTGCCGTTCGCCATCGCCGACGCCACCGCGCTCACGGAGGCCGGCTACGTCGGCGAGGACGTGGAGAACATCCTCCTCAAGCTGATCCAGGCCGCCGACTACGACATCAAGCGCGCCGAGACCGGCATCATCTACATCGACGAGGTCGACAAGATCGCCCGCAAGTCGGAGAACCCGTCGATCACGCGGGACGTCTCCGGCGAGGGCGTCCAGCAGGCGCTGCTCAAGATGCTGGAGGGCACGGTGGCCAACGTGCCGCCGCAGGGCGGGCGCAAGCACCCCCACCAGGAGTTCATCCAGATCGACACCACGAACGTGCTGTTCATCTGCGGTGGTGCCTTCGCCGGGCTCGACCAGATCATCGAGGCCCGCACCGGCCACGGCGGCACGGGCTTCGGCGCCCGGCTCCGGTCGGTCTCCGAGCGGTCGACCGATGACATCTTCAGCCAGGTCATGCCGGAGGACATGCTGAAGTTCGGGCTGATCCCCGAGTTCATCGGCCGGCTCCCGGTGATCACCAACGTGCGCAGCCTCGACCGCATCGCCCTGGTGCGCATCCTCACCGAGCCGCGCAACGCCCTGGTCCGGCAGTATCAGCGCCTCTTCGAGCTCGACGGCGTCGAGCTGGAGTTCGAGCCGCCGGCCCTGGAGGCGATCGCCGACCAGGCGATGCTGCGCGGCACGGGCGCCCGCGGCCTGCGCGCGATCATGGAAGAGGTCCTGCTCTCCGTGATGTACGAGGTGCCGAGCAACCCCGACGCCGCCCGGGTGCTGATCACCCGCGAGGTGGTGCTCGAGAACGTCAACCCGACGATCGTTCCCCGCGAGTTCACCGGCCGGCGTGCCCGGCGGGACCGCGAGGAGAAGTCGGCCTGATCCACCGCCGCCGCGCCCGACCGCTCCGGTCGGGCGCGGTGTCATGTCCGGCCCGGCCGACGCCGGAGGCTCGATCCACCCGTGGCCCGGGAGCCCCGCACCGCTTCGACGCTGTCGCCGCGTCCCCTCCGGTCGTACGCTGATCCCCATGCGCGTCGCCGTCTGTCAGCTGAACTCCCGGGACGACCGTAAGGCGAACCTCGCGGCCGCGGAGGCCATGCTGGAACGTGCGGCGGCGGCCGGCGCGGATCTCGCGCTTCTGCCGGAGTTCGTCGACTATCTCGGGCCCGCTGCGGGGCTCCCCGAGCCGGAGCCGGTCGACGGCGAGGTGGGCCAGTTCTTCGCCGGCGTCGCCCGGCGGCTGGGCATGTGGCTGATCGCCGGGTCGATCCACGAGCGCGGGCCGGAACCGGCCCGCACCTGGAACACCTCCCTGGTCTTCGACCGCTCGGGCACGCTCGCCGCCAGCTACCGGAAGATCCACCTGTACGACGTGGAGATCCCCGGCCGGGTCTCCTACCTGGAGTCGGCCACCGTCGCCCCGGGCGACCAGCCGGTGGTCGTCGACGTCGAGGGCCTTCGCGTCGGCCTGTCGATCTGCTACGACCTGCGGTTCCCGGAGCTGTACCGACAGCTCGTGGTCGAGGGCGGCGCCCAGTTGCTCGTGGTGCCGGCGGCCTTCATGGTCCACACCGGGCGGGACCACTGGGAGGTGCTGCTGCGCGCGCGGGCGATCGAGAACCAGTGCTTCGTCGCCGCGGCGGGGCAGGTCGGCGACCACGAGCCGAGCCGGAGCTGTTACGGACGCAGCATGGTGGTCGACCCGTGGGGGACGGTGCTCACCCAGGTGCCCGACGGCCCGGGCCTGGCCGTCGCCGACCTCGATCTCGACCGGCTGCGGACGATCCGCGCCGAGCTGCCGAGCCTCGCGAACCGCCGGCTCTGACGCTCACCCCTGAAGCAGTACGCCCAGCACGGCGAAGCCGGCGATCGCGGCGGCCGTGACCAGGAGTGCCGTCGTCATACGGGACCGACCGCGGCGGGCCAGCCGAGCCACCGAGACCAGGACGACGAAGACCACGAAGGCGCCGATGACCAGCTGCCAGAACGGCAGCAGCAGTCCCGTCAGCGCGTCCTCGGCGAGCACGGTCACCCGGGTACGCGGGAGGTCAGCCATGACAGACACTCTGGCACGCCGGGACCGCCTTCGGACCCACGTGGTCGTCACGAATGCGCGACGCCGGCGGTCGTTCCGGATCTACAGTGACGAACGCCGATTTGCCTTCTCCGGGCGGGCGGCGTAACTTTCTCTCTGCACGCGGGAGGCCGGACAAACCGGCCGACAACGGCACCAGGCTCGTGGCGGAGACGCCGGGCGAGGCTGAGGATCCGGGCGGTGCGAGGACACTCCAAGATGGGGTTGCGATCGCGAGACTGACCGGGTAGAGTTCGGAAGCCGGCAGGAGCCGGGCGGATGGCCACGAAGTGGCGATCGGCCGGTCTGCGGCTCCCCACGACAGCAACGACCGCCGTGAAACGGCGAGCGTCATCGTGGAATTCGGAACACTCCTTGATCACCTCGGACACGAGGTTGACGACGGGAAGCGAACCGAGTAAGGTAAAGAGGTTGCCCCAAGCGGGTTCCCACAATGTGGGACACCCGAGTGGTGTGTGGTTGTTCTTTGAGAACTCAACAGGGTGCTTGATAAGCCAGTGCCAATTATGATTTACACCCCGGACTGGCAAGCCATTTATGGTTTGTTGGTCTTGGATTCCTTTGGCAACACTTTTTGTTGTCGGGACAGTTTTTCAACAAGTTTTTGTTGGAGAGTTTGATCCTGGCTCAGGACGAACGCT
>NZ_JBEZEV010000025.1:0-73243 GCF_040649055.1 Micromonospora sp. NPDC049060 | reverse complement strand
CCCCATCCAACAACCCCGGCAAATCCACCAAACCACCCCACCGCAACGGCACCTCCAAACCCACCACCCGACCCAAACCCCACACCGCAGCACCCACCACGTCGGTCAGGGGCTCCGCGTCGTCCACGGAGACCGCCCCACGGGTGAGCCACCACAGCCGCCCCTGGACCTCCGTGGTGGCCAGCGCCTGCGCCACCGCCAGCGCCTCGACCACGCCCGCTCCGGCCAGCGACAGCAGCGAGACCAGCCCGGCGACCGGCTGCCCGGCCTCCACCGCTGCGGCCAGTCGGCGCGCGATCTCGTCCCGGTCCAGCGCGTCCAGCACCACCGGCACCACCTCGGCGCCCCGCTCCGCAAGCCCGGCCAGCAACGGGTGGTCCTCCTGGCCGGGGACCATCAGCACCAGCCAGGAGCCGGTCAGGTTCTCGTTCCCGGTCACGTCCTGGCGTCGCCACACCACGCGGTAGCGCCAGGAATCCACCGTCGACCGCTGCTGTGCGGCCCGCCGCCACTGTGCGAGCTTCGGCAGGACCGCGCTGAACGGTTCGTCCGCGCCGACGCCCAGCTCGCCGCCGACCAGGTCGGGGTCGCCGGACTCCACGGCCGCCCAGAACCGCCCGTCGAGAGCCTCGCCGTGCGCGTCCCGGCGGGCCACGGGCGCCGCCTCGGGCCAGTACCAGGTGTGGTCGAAGGCGTACGTGGGCAGGTCGACCACGCCCGGCCGGGCACCGACCTGGCCGTGGTAGGCAGCCCAGTCGACAGGCACACGCGCCACCCACAACTGCCCCAACGCCGCCGTCACCGCGGCGACCTCCGACTGGTCCCGCCGCGACGCCGGAACCCGCCGCACCCCCGCATCCGCGACGATCTCCGCCACCATCGCCGTCAACGTCGCATCCGGCCCCACCTCCAGGAAGGTGTCCACCCCCAGCGCCCGCAACGCCACCACACCATCGGCGAACCGCACCGGCTGCCGCACGTGCCGCACCCAGTACTCCGGATCCGCCAGCTCCAACGGGTCCGCCACGGCACCCGTCACGTTCGACACCACCGCGACGCGCGGCACCCGCCAGTCGAGCCCCGCCACCACCGACCGGAACTCGTCGAGCATCGGCTCCATCAGGCGCGAGTGGAACGCGTGACTGACCGCCAGTTCCTTGACCCGCCAACCCCGCTCACGGCAGGCCGCCACCACCGAGGCCACCTCATCGGCGGCACCCGACACCACCACCGACGCCGGGCCGTTGACCGCCGCGATGTCCACCGCCGCACCGCTCACGCCGATCAGCTCGGCGACAGCCTCCTCCGACGCACCCACCGCCGCCATCACCCCACCGGCCGGCAACGCCTGCATCAACCGACCCCGCGCCGCCACCAGCGCGCACGCATCCGCCAGCGACAACATCCCCGACACGTACGCCGCCGTCACCTCACCGATCGAGTGACCCGCCAGGAAGTCCGCCCGCACACCCCACGACGAGAGCAACTCCCACAACGCCACCTCGACCGCGAACAGCCCCGACTGCGCGAAGACGGTCTGGTCCAGCAGAGCCCCATCGGCGGTACCCGGGTCGGCGAACACCACCTCGCGCAGCGCACGTGGCAGGTGCGGATCGATCTCCGCGCACACCTCGTCGAAGGACGCCGCGAAGACCGGGAACGCGTCATACAGCTCGCGGCCCATGCCCACGCGCTGCGAACCCTGACCCGTGAACAACACCGCCCGGCGACCCGCCGACACCACACCCGACACCGCCGGCCCGCCCTCGGCGACAGCCGACAGACCGGCGACCAGCTCGTCGACGTCCGAGCCCCACACCACCGCCCGGTGCTCCAACGCCGCCCGGGTCGTCGCCAACGACCACGACACATCCGCCGGCGACAGGGACCGGTCCCGCACGAACGACGCCAACCGCCCCGCCTGACCAGCCAGACCCCGCTCGGAGCGCCCCGACACCACCCACGGCACCGGCAGACCCACGGGCGCGGGAACCGGCAGCCCGTCCGCCGGTCCGCCCCGGTCGGTCTCGCCGCCCTGCTCCGCACCCGAGGGGCGGACGGACTCCGCCGCCGCCACCGGCTCCGCAGCCGACGCGGCCACAGCCCCCAGCACCGGCTGCGAGTCGGGCTCCGCCGCCAACTCCGGCTGCTCGATGATCACGTGCGCGTTCGTGCCGGAGATGCCGAACGAGGAGACACCCGCCCGCCGGGGACGGCCCGCGCCCGGCCACGCCCGCGACTCCGTCACCAACTCCACAGAACCGGAGGCCCAGTCCACATGCGACGAAGGCGCGTCCACGTGCAGCGTCGCCGGCACCACACCCGCCCGCATCGCCAAGATCATCTTGATGATCCCGGCCACCCCCGCAGCCGCCTGCGTGTGACCGAGGTTCGACTTCACCGACCCCAACAACAACGGCACATCCCGACCCTGCCCATACGTCGCCAACAACGCCTGAGCCTCAATCGGATCACCCAACGACGTACCCGTACCGTGCGCCTCCACCACATCCACGTCAGCCGTGGACAGACCCGCAGACGCCAGGGCCTGCCGGATCACCCGCTGCTGCGACGGACCATTCGGCGCCGTCAACCCGTTCGACGCACCATCCTGGTTCACCGCCGTGCCCCGTACCACCGCCAGGATCCGGCGCCCGTCACGCCGCGCGTCCGACAGCCGCTGCACCACGAGCACGCCGACGCCCTCGCCCCACGCGGTGCCGTCCGCCGACTCGGCGAAGGCCTTGCAGCGGCCGTCCGCCGACAGCCCGCCCTGGCGGGAGAACTCGATGAAGGCACCCGGGGTGGCCATCACGGTGACGCCGCCGGCCAGGGCCAGGTCGCACTCGCCCGACCGCAGGGCCTGCGCCGCCAGGTGCAACGCCACCAGCGACGACGAACACGCCGTGTCCACAGTCACCGCCGGGCCCTCGAACCCGAACGAGTACGCCACCCGACCCGACAACACGCTCGCGGAGGCGCCGGTCGCGCCGAATCCGGCGAGTGCCTCCCCGGCCTGGCGTACGACGGTCTCGTAGTCCTGTCCGTTCGTGCCGGCGAACACCCCGACCCGGTCGCCGCGCAGCGCGAGGGGCTCGATCCGGGCGTCCTCGAACGCCTCCCAGGCGACCTCCAGCAGCAGCCGCTGCTGCGGGTCCATGGCCAGCGCCTCGCGCGGCGAGATGCCGAAGAACTCCGCGTCGAAGCCACCCGCGTCGGCCAGGAAGGCCCCGCGCGAGACGTAGGAGTCGGTTCCGGCCAGGGACTCCAGGTCCCAGTGCCGGTTGGTCGGGAAGTCCGACATCGCGTCGGCGCCGGCGGTCAGCAGGGCCCAGAGCCCCTCCGGGGACTCGGCTCCGGCCGGGAAACGGCAGCCCATGCCGACGATGACGATCGGGTCGTCGCCCACGACGGGGCCGGTGGCGGCGGGGACGGGCAGCGCCTGCCCGCCGAGCAGCTCGGCGTGGATGTGGCCGGCCAGGGCCGCCGAGTTCGGGTAGTCGAAGGCGAGCGTGGTCGGCAGCGCGAGGCCGGTCGCCGCGTCGAGCCGGTTGCGCAGCTCGACCGCCGCCAGCGACGTGAAGCCGAGGTCCTGGAAGGCCCGGTCCGGCGCCACCCGCTCGGCGGACTCGTGGCCCAGGACGGCCGCGACCTCGGCACGCACGAGGTCGCCGAGGGCGCGCAGCTGCTCCGCACCGGACATTCCCGCCAGGCGGAGGCGCAGGTCGGCCGCCGGCACGGGGGCGTCGGCCGCCCCCGCCGCGCCGGCCTCGGCCAGCAGGTCGCGGACCAGCGGGTGCGGGCGCCGACCGCCGGCGGCGGCCACCCGGGCCCAGTCGATGTCGGCCACCACGAGGTACGTCTCGTCGCGGTCCAACGCCCGGGTGAGGGCGCGTACGGCCGTCCCCGGTGCCATCGCGCCGAAGCCGGTGCGGCTCAGCCGCTGCTCGAACTCACCGGCGCTCACCCCGCCGTCGGCCCACAGGCCCCAGGCGAGCGAGGTCGCCGGCAGCCCCTCCGCGCGACGCCGCTGCGCCAGCGCGTCGAGGAAGGCGTTGCCCGGCGCGTAGGTGGTCTGCCCGGCGGCGCCCATGAGGCCGGCGAGGGAGGAGAAGAGGACGAAGGCGGAGAGGTCGGTGCCCCGGGTCAGCTCGTCCAGGTTGCGCGCGGCGTCGACCTTCGCCCGCAGGGCGGTGGCCAGTTGGTCGACGCTCACGGCGTCGACGACGTTGTCGTCGAGGGCGGCTGCGGTGTGCACGACGGCGCTCAGCGGAAGCTCGGCGGGGATCGAGTCGAGCAGCGCCGCGAGCGCGGCCCGGTCGGCCACGTCGCAGGACGCGAGGGTGACCCGGGTGCCGAGCCCGGCGAGTTCCTCGGCGAGGGCGGTCGCGCCGGGCGCCTCGCCACCCCGCCGGCTGACCAGCAGGAGGTGTTCGGCTCCTTCGGCGGCCAGCGTGCGGGCGACGTGTCCCCCGAGCGCCCCGGTGCCGCCGGTGATCAGCACCGTGCCGCGCGGCGTCCAGGAACGGCGCGCACCGGTGTCGCCGTACGTCGCGCGAACGAGCCGGCGGGCGTGGCCGCCGGTGCCGCGCAGGGCGACCTCGTCCTCCTGACCGGTGCCGGCGATCAGCGTCCGGAGCATGCGCACGACGCCCTGTTCGGGCTGCTCGGGGACGTCGACGAGCCCGCCCCACCGGTGCGGGTGCTCGGCGCGCAGCACGCTGCCGAAGCCCCACGCCATGGCCTGCACGGGGTCGACGTGCCGGTCCCGGGACCCGACGGAGACCGCGCCGCGGGTGACGATCCAGAGCCGGGCGGTGATCCCGGTGTCCCCGAGCGCCTGCGCGAGCGCGACCGTGCCGGCGAGGCCCGTCGGCACGGAGGCGGCGCCGGCGTACGGCCGGGTGTCGAGGGCGAGCAGGGAGAGTACGGGCAGCACGTCCCCGTCGCGGCCGGTCGACGCCTCGGCGAGGTCGTGGGCGAGCCGCTTGCGGTCGCACGCGGCGTCGACCTCGACGATCCGCCCGCCGGCGGCGCCGAGGGCGGCGGCCCAGTCCGTCACGGCCGCGTCGGCGTCGGCCGGTACGACGAGCAGGAAGTCGGTCGCCTCGGCGCGGGCGGCGTCGTCAGTGAGCGGCTGCCAGGCCACCCGGTAGCGCCAGGAGTCGAGGGCCGCTTCGGCGTCCCGGCGGCGTCGCCAGGTGGACAGCGCCGGCAGCACGTCCGCGAGCGGGGCGTCGGCGTCGACGGCCAGGCTCTCGGCGAGGGTCGTCAGGTCCTCCGCCTCGATCGCCCGCCAGAAGTCCTCGTCGGCGGCGGTACGCCGGGCGGCGGGGGGACGGTAGGACCGCGTCGCGGCATTGATCCAGTAACGTCGATGATCGAAGGCGTACGTGGGCAGGTCGACCACACCTGGCCGGGCGCCGGTCTGGCCGTGGTAGGCAGCCCAGTCGACAGGCACACCCGCCACCCACAACTGCCCCAACGCCGCCGTCACCGCGGCGACCTCCGACTGGTCCCGCCGCGACGCCGGAACCCGCCGCACCCCCGCATCCGCGACGATCTCCGCCACCATCGCCGTCAACGTCGCATCCGGGCCGACCTCCAGGAAGGTGTCCACCCCCTGCGCCCGCAACGCCGCCACACCGTCGGCGAAGCGCACCGGCTGCCGCACGTGCCGCACCCAGTAACCGGGATCGGTGATCTCAGCGGCGTCCGCGACCGCGCCGGTCACGTTCGACACGATCGGCACCCGCGGCGCCCGCCAGTCCAGCCCCGCCACCACCGACGCGAACTCCTCAAGCATCGGCTCCATCAACCGCGAATGGAACGCGTGGCTGACCGCCAGTTCCTTCGTCCGCCAGCCCCGCTCACGACAGGCCGCCACCACCGAGGCCACCTCAGCGGCGGCGCCCGAGACGACCACCGACGCGGGGCCGTTGACCGCCGCGACGTCGACTGACGCTCCCGCAGCGTCGATGATCTCCCGCACCGCGGTCTCGGGCGCGCCGACCGCCGCCATGACGCCGCCGGCGGGCAGCGCCTGCATCAACCGGCCCCGCGCCGCCACCAGCGTGCACGCGTCCGCCAGGGACAGCATCCCCGACACGTACGCGGCGGTCACCTCACCGATCGAGTGGCCCGCCAGGTAGTCCGCCCGCACACCCCACGACGAGAGCAGCTCCCACAACGCCACCTCGACCGCGAACAGCCCCGACTGCGCGAACACGGTCTGATCCAACAGAGCAGCAGTCTCCGAACCCGCCTCCGCGAACACCACCTCGCCCAGCGCACGCGGCAGGTGCGGATCGATCTCCGCGCACACCGCGTCGAACGACGCCGCGAAGACCGGGAACGCGTCATACAGCTCCCGGCCCATGCCCACGCGCTGCGAACCCTGACCCGTGAACAACACCGCCCGGCGACCCGCCGACACCACACCCGACGACCGGCCCTCGGCAACCGCCGACAGGCCGGCGACCAGCTCGTCGACGTCCGAGCCCCACACCACCGCCCGGTGCTCCAGCGCGGCCCGGGTCGTCGCCAACGACCACGACACGTCCACCGGCGACAGGCCACGATCGCGCACGAACGACGCCAACCGCGCCGCCTGACCCGCCAGGCCCTGCTCGGAGCGCCCCGACACCATCCACGGCACCGGCAACCCGACGGCTGCGGCAGACGCCGCGGCGGGCTCCGGCTCCGCCTGTTCGATGATCACGTGCGCGTTCGTGCCGGAGATGCCGAACGACGACACGGCCGCCCTGCGCGCGCGGCCCGCACCCGGCCACTCGCGCGCCTGGGTCACCAGCTCCACGGCGCCCGACGCCCAGTCCACGTGCGACGAGGGCTCGTCCACGTGCAGCGTCGCCGGCACGGTCCCGTACCGCATGGCCATGATCATCTTGATGACGCCCGCCACCCCGGCGGCGGCCTGCGTGTGGCCGATGTTCGACTTCACCGACCCCAGGAGCAGCGCGTCCCGGTCGTCGCGGTCCTGCCCGTACGTGGCGAGCAGCGCCTGGGCCTCGATGGGGTCGCCCAGCGTCGTGCCCGTGCCGTGCGCCTCCACGACGTCGACGTCGGCGACGCCCAGCCGGGCGTTCGCGAGGGCCTGGCGGATCACCCGCTGCTGCGAGGGGCCGTTCGGCGCCGTCAACCCGTTCGACGCGCCGTCCTGGTTGACGGCCGTGCCCCGCACCACCGCCAGGATCCGGCGCCCGTCGCGCCGCGCGTCCGACAGCCGCTGCACCAGCAGCACGCCGACGCCCTCGGACCAGCCCGTGCCGTCCGCCGCGTCGGAGAACGACTTGCACCGGCCGTCGGGGGCCATGCCCCGCTGCCGGGAGAAGTCGATGAACGTCTCCGGGGTCGCCATCACGGTGACGCCGCCGGCCAGGGCGAGGTCGCATTCGCCCGACCGCAGGGCCTGCACCGCCAGGTGCAACGCCACAAGCGACGACGAACACGCCGTGTCCACCGTCACCGCCGGCCCCTCGAAGCCGAACGAGTACGCCACCCGGCCCGACAGCACGCTGCTGGCGGTGCCGACGCCGAGGTAGCCGTCGAGGGCCTCCGGAACGTCGGCCAGCCCGGCGGCGTGGTTGTGGTACATCATGCCGGCGAACACGCCGACGGGGCGGCCCCGCAGCGCGAGCGGGTCGATCCGGGCGTCCTCGATGGCCTCCCACGCGGTCTCCAGCAGCAGCCGCTGCTGCGGGTCCATGGCGAGCGCCTCGTGCGGCGAGATCTTGAACAGGGTGGCGTCGAAGTCGCCGGCGTCGGCCAGGAAGCCGCCCTCGCGGGCGTAGCTGCTGCCCCGGCGCGCGCCGGACGGGTCGTACAGGTCGTCGACGTCCCAGCCCCGGTCGGCGGGGAAGCCGGTGATGCCGTCCCCACCGGCCACGAGGAGGTCCCACAGCTGCTCGGGGCTGCGTACGCCGCCGGGGTAGCGGCAGCTCATGCCGACGATCGCGATCGGCTCGTCGAGCGCCGCGACGGCGGCGACCGGGGCCGGCGGCGCACCGGCGGCGGTCCCGGTCTCGGCGTCCAGGTGCTCGGCCAGGGTGAGCGGGGTCGGGTGGTCGAAGACCAGGGTCGCCGGCAGGCGCAGGCCGGTCACCGCGCCCAGCCGGTTGCGCAGCTCGACGGCGGTCAGCGAGTCGAAGCCCAGCTCGGTGAACGGGCGTCCGGCCTCGACGGCGGCGGCGTCGGCGTACCCCAGCACCGCCGCGACCTGGTCGAGGACGAGCCGCAGCAGGGCCGCGGCGCGCTCGTCGCGGTCGAGCCCGGCCAGCCGTTCGGTCAGGGCGGCGGTCTCCGCCGGGCCCGACCGCGCGGCGCGACGCCGGGGCGCGCGGACCAGGCCGCGCAGGACCGACGGCAGGGTGCCCGCCTCGGCCTGGGCGCGCAGCGCCGGGCCGTCCAGCGCCATCGGCACCGTCGTGGGCAGGCCGGTGAGCAGGGCGGCGTCGAGCAGGGCGAGGCCGTCCTCCTGAGGAAGCGGCCGTACGCCGGCGCGGGCCAGCCGGTCGGTGTCGGTGCGGTCGAGGCCGGCGGTCATGCCGCCGCCCGACTCGACCCACGGTCCCCAGGCCAGGGAGTGTGCGGGGAGGCCCGCGGCCCGCCGCCGGTGCGCGAGCGCGTCCAGGAAGGCGTTGGCCGCCGCGTAGTTGGCCTGGCCCGGGCTGCCGGTCACGCCCGCCGCCGACGAGTAGGTGACGAAGAGCGCGAGGCCGTGCTCGGCGGTCAGCTCGTGCAAATGCGCGGCGGCATCCACCTTCGGCCGGAGCACCTCGTCGAGGGACTCGGCGGTGAGCGAGGTCAGGGTGCGGTCGGCCAGTACGCCGGCGGTGTGCACCACGCCGGTCAGCGGGTGCGCCGGGTCGATCCGGTCGAGCAGCGCGGCGAGGGCGTCGGGGTCGGCGGCGTCGCACGCCTCGACCGTCGCGGTGGCGCCCAGGTCGGCGAGGTCGGCGAGCAGGTCGGCGGCGCCGGCCGCGGCGGGCCCGCGCCTGTTGGTCAGCACCAGGTGGCGGACCCCGTGCCGGGCGACGAGGTGGCGGGCGACGAGCGCGCCCAGGGCGCCGGTGCCGCCGGTGACGAGCACCGTGCCGTCCGGGTCCAGCGCCGGCGCCGGCGCGTCGGGTTCCGGGGCGGCGACGAGCCGGGGCACCCGGACCACGCCGTCGCGCACGGCCGCCTGCGGCTCGTCGGCCGACAGCAGGCCGGCGAGGGCGGACGCGGAGCTCTCCTCGTCGTCGAGGTCGACGACCAGGAACCGGCCGGGGTGCTCGGCCTGGGCGGACCGGAGCAGGCCCCACACGGCGGCGCCGGCCAGGTCGGCGACGTCCGCGTCGTCGTCCACGGCGACCGCGCCGCGGGTGAGGACCACCAGCCGGGACCCGCCGGTGTGGCGCTCGGCGGCGAGCCAGCCCTGGAGCACGGCGAGGACCTCGGCGAGCAGGTCGTGGACCGGGCCGGGGCCGGTCGCGGCGGCGCCGGCCACCGGGTACAGCACGACGTCGGGCACCCCCGCGTGGCAGAGCGCGTCGAGGTCGGCGTGCCGGTCGGCGGTCACGCCGGCCGGCAGCGGCGCGGGGCGGTCGCCGAGCACCGCCCAGGTCGTGCCGTCGGGCGCGCCCACGCCGCCGGCGTGCCGGGGCCAGTCGAGGCGGAACAGCGAGCGACGCCACGGGGACCCGCCGGAGGTGAGTTCCCCTGCCGGCAGGGGCCGCAGCACCAGGGAGCCGACCCGGGCGACGGGTTCGCCGGCGGCGTCCGCGACCAGCATGGCCACCGTGTCCGCGCCGGTGGGGGTCAGCCGTACCCGCAGCGTGTCCGCGCCGTGGGCGGACAGCGTCACGTCCGACCAGGCGAACGGCAGCCGGGCCTCGCCGGGGTCGACGATGCCGAGCCCGACCGCCTGCACGGCGGCGTCGAGCAGGGCCGGGTGCAGCCCGTACGCGCCGGCGTCGTCGGCCGCCGGCTCGGGCAGCGCCACCTCGGCGTACACGTCGGTGCCGGCCCGCCAGGCGGCGCGCAGCCCCTGGAAGGCGGGGCCGTACGCGAACCCGGCCCGCGCCGCCCGCCCGGTCAGCTCCGACACGTCGAGGGCGGTGGCGCCGGTCGGCGGCCAGTCCGCCAGCGTGGCGCCGCCGTCCCCGTGCGCCGGGGCGAGCAGGCCGGTGGCATGCCGGACCCACAGGTCGTCGGTGCCGGAGCGGCGGGCGTGGACGGTCACCTGCCACGCCTCGCCGCCGGCACGCTCGGCGGCCACCTGCACGTCGACGCCGCCGGTCTCCGGCAGCACCAGCGGCGCCTGGAGGGTCAGCTCGGCGAGCCGGTCGGCGCCGACCTCCGCGCCGGCGCGCAGCGCCAGCTCCACGAACCCGGTTCCGGGGAAGAGCACCACGTCGCGTACGGCGTGCTCGGCCAGCCAGGGCTGGCTCTCCACCGACAGCCGGCCGGTGAGCGTCACCTCGTCGCCGTCGGCCGAGCGGAACACCGCGCCGAGCAGCGGGTGGCCGGTCGGGGTCAGTCCGGCGGCGGTCACGTCGGCGGCCTGCGGCAGGGGCAGCAGCCAGTAGCGCTCGCGCTGGAACGCGTACGTGGGCAGGTCGACCGGCGCGGGCGGGCCGTCGAACAGGGCCGCCCAGTCCACCGGCACGCCCCGGGCCCAGACGGTGGCCGCGGCGGCCAGCGCCGTCGCCGCCTCGTCGTGTTCGGCGCGCAGCATCGGGGCGCACACCGCCTGGTCCGCGCCGACGATCTCCTGGGTCAGCGCGGAGAGCACCCCGCCCGGCCCCACCTCGACGTACGCGCCCACCCCGAGTTCACGCAGGGTCGCCACGGCGGCCTCGAAGCGGACGGTGTCGCGGACGTTGCGCAGCCAGTACGCCGGGGAGCGCACCTCGTCGGGGTCGAGCACCGCGCCCGTCACGGTGGAGACCACGGGGATCCGGGGCGCGGCGAAGGTCAACTGCCCGAGCACGTCGCCGAACGCGTCGAGCATCGGGTCCATCCGGGCGGAGTGGAACGCATGGCTGACCCGCAGCCGCTTCGTGCTGCGGCCGAGGGCCGCGAAGTGCGCGGCGACCGCCAGCACGGCGTCCTCGTCGCCGGAGACGACGACGGACTCCGGGCCGTTGACGGCGGCCAGCCCGGCGCCGGCCGCCTCGCCGGCGGTGTCCAGGTGCTGGCGTACCTCCGCCTCGGTGGCGCGGATCGACACCATCGCCCCGCCGGTGGGCAGGGCCTGCATCAGGGTGCCCCGGGCGGCGACCAGCCGGGCGGCGTCGGGCAGCGACAGCACGCCGGCGACGTGCGCGGCGGCCACCTCGCCGACCGAGTGGCCGGCCACGAAGTCCGGCACGACGCCCCACGACTCGGCGAGCCGGTAGGCCGCCACCTCGACGGCGAACAGCGCCGCCTGGGCGTAGCCGGTGCGGTCGAGCACCTCGGCGGGACCGTCGAGCACGGCGCGCAGCGGCCGGTCGAGGTGCCTGTCCAGCTCGGCGCAGGCGGCGTCGAAGGCCGCGGCGAAGACCGGGAACGCCGCGTACAACTGGCGGCCCATGCCGACGCGCTGGGCGCCCTGCCCGGTGCAGAGCACGGCGACGCGGGTGGGGCTGGCGACCCCGCGCCGCACGGACGCCGCCGGGACGCCGTCGGCGAGCGCGCCGAGCCCGGCGACCAGCTCGTCCCGGTCGGCCCCGAGCACCACCGCCCGGTGTTCGAGGACGGACCGGCCGGTGGCCAGGGCCCGGCCCACGGCGGCCGGCGCGGCGTCGGGGTGCTCGGCGAGCCAGGAGCGCAGCCGGTCGGCCTGGGCGCCGAGCGCGGCGGCGCTGCGCGCGGAGACGACCCACGGCAGCGGGTCGGGCCCGGCGACGGCGTCGCTGCCGGCGGCCGGCTGCGGCGCGGGCGGGGCGGCCTCGACGATGACGTGGGCGTTGGTGCCGCTGACGCCGAAGGAGGAGACGCCGGCCCGCAGGGGCCGGGAGCCACGCGGCCACGGGCGCGGCTCGCGGAGCAGGCTCACCGCGCCGGCCGACCAGTCGACGTGCGGGGACGGCTCGTCGACGTGCAGGGTCCGCGGCAGGACGCCGTGGCGCATCGCCATGACCATCTTGATCACGCCGGCGACGCCGGCCGCGGCCTGGGTGTGCCCGAGGTTGGACTTGATCGAGCCGAGCCAGAGGGGCTGGTCCTCGGCCCGGTCCCGGCCGTACGTGGCGAGCAGCGCCTGCGCCTCGATGGGGTCGCCGAGGCGGGTGCCGGTGCCGTGGGCCTCCACCGCGTCCACGTCGGCCGGGGAGAGCCGGGCGTTCGCGAGGGCCTGGCGGATCACCCGCTGCTGCGACGGGCCGTGCGGCGCGGTGAGGCCGTTGGAGGCGCCGTCCTGGTTGACGGCCGTGCCACGTACGACGGCGAGCACCGGGTGGCCGTTGCGCTGGGCGTCGGAGAGGCGCTCCAGCAGCAGCAGGCCGGCGCCCTCGCTCCAGCCGGTGCCGTCAGCGGCGGCGGCGAAGGACTTGCAGCGCCCGTCCGGGGACAGGCCGCGCTGGCGGCTGAAGCCGACGAACGTGTCGGGGCTGGACATGACGGTGACGCCGCCGGCCAGCGCGAGCGTGCACTCGCCGGAGCGCAGGGCCTGCACGGCGAGGTGCATCGCCACCAGCGAGGACGAGCAGGCGGTGTCGACGGTCACCGCCGGGCCCTCGAACCCGAAGGTGTACGCGATCCGGCCGGAGACGACGCTGCCGTGGTTGCCGGTGCCGACGAACGCCTCGACCTCCTCCGGCACGCCGTTGAGGCGGGAGACGTAGTCGTGGTACATGACGCCGGTGAAGACGCCGGTGCGGCTGCCCTTGAGCGAGTCGGCGGCGATGCCGGCCCGCTCGACCGCCTCCCAGGCGACCTCGAGCAGCAGCCGCTGCTGCGGGTCCATCGCCAGCGCCTCGCGCGGCGAGATGCCGAAGAACCCGCCGTCGAACTCGCCGGCGTCGTGCAGGAAGCCGCCCTCGCGGGTGTACGACTTGCCGTGCGCGTCCGGGTCGGGGTCGTAGAGGTTCTCCACGTCCCAGCCCCGGTCCGCCGGGAACGGCGTGACGGCGTCGACGCCGGACTCGACCAGCCGCCACAGGGCCTCGGGGGTCCGCACCCCGCCCGGGTAGCGGCAGCCCATCCCCACGATCGCGATCGGCTCGTGGTTCTGCTCGTCGACGGCCCTCAGGCGTTCGCTGGTCTCGTGCAGGTCAGCGGTGACGCGCTTGAGGTACTCGCGGAGCTTGGCTTCGTTCGCCATCGGGTTGATCACCTGTCGCTAAGGGGCAAGCGGCGGACTCGTGGTCAGGATCGGCCGAACTTCTGGTCGATGAAGTCGAACAGCTCGTCGTCCGAGGCCTCGTCGAGGGCCTGGCTGACGTCGGCCGGCCGATCGGTGGCGTCGCTCCACCTGGTGACCAGCGCCCGGAGGCGGACCGCCACGGCGGTGCGCGTCTCCTCGTCGCCGGCCAGTCGTTCCAGCTCCTCCGGCTCGGTCGCGGCGAACGCGGCCTCCAGCCGGTCCAGCTCGGCCAGCAGGCCCGCTTCCGGCGCCGGCGGGGCGGCGTCGACAAGCAGGAAGTCGGCGAGGGCGGCGGGCGTGGGGCAGTCGAAGATCAGGCTCGCCGGCAGCCGGATCCCGGTGAGGGCGGTCAGCCGGTTGCGCAGCTCCACCGCCGTCAGCGAGTCGAAGCCGAGGCCGGTGAACGTCTGCCCGGAGGGCACGACGGTGGCCGGCGGGTAGCCGAGCACCTCGATGACCTGCGCCTTGACCAGGTCCTCCACCAGCCGGCCACGCTCCGCCTCGGGCGTGCCGGCCAGGCGCTGCGCGAAGGACGGTCCGCCGCCGTCGCCGCCGCCGGCGACGGCGCGCCGCCGGGCCCGGACCAGGCCGCGCAGCGGCGCCGGGAGCTGGCCGGCGTCGGCCTGGCGGCGCAGCGCGGCGGGGTCGAGCAGCGCCGGCACCAGGTGGGGGCGGCCGCCGCGCAGGCTGGCGTCGAAGAGGCGCAGCGCCAGGTCGGTGTCGAGCGGGCTGAGGCCGTTGCGGCTCATCCGCTGCCGCTGGGCGGCGTCGAGGGCGCCGGTCATCCCGCTGTCGGCGGCCCAGAGGCCCCAGGCCAGGGAGGTGGCGGCGAGGCCCGCGGCGCGCCGGTGCTGGGCGAGGCCGTCCAGGAACGCGTTCGCGGCGGCGTAGTTGCCCTGCCCGGGGCCGCCGAGGACGCCGGCGACCGACGAGAAGAGGACGAACATCGCCAGGTTCCGCCCCCGGGTCAGCTCGTGCAGGTGCCAGGCGGCGTCGGCCTTGGCGGAGAGCACGGCGGACATCCGCTCGGGGGTCAGCGCCGAGATCACCGCGTCGTCGAGGACGCCGGCGGCGTGGACGACGCCGGTGAGCGGGTGCTCGGCGGGGACGTCGGCCAGCAGTGCGGCGAGGGAGTCCCGGTCCGCCACGTCGCCGGCCGCCAGCCGGACCTGCGCGCCCAGCGCGGTCAGCTCGGTCAGCAGCTCCGTCGCGCCGGGGGCGTCCGATCCGCGCCGGCTGACGAGCAGCAGCCGGCGCACCTTGTGCGTGCTGACCAGGTGCCGGGCCAGCAGGCCGCCGAGGGCGCCGGTGGCCCCGGTGACCAGGACCGTCCCGTCGGGGTCGAGGTCGGCGCCCAGCGCCGGGTCGAGGACGGCGGGCGTGAGCCGGGGTGCCAGCACCCGCACGTCCCGGACCGCCAGCTGGGGTTCGCCGGTGGCGACCGCGCGGGCCACCAGGTCCACCGTGCCGGGCTCCGCTCGCCGCGCCTCGTCGAGGTCCACCAGCACGAAGCGGCCGGGGTGTTCCGCCTGGGCCGAGCGCAGCAGGCCCCAGACCGCCGCGCCGGCCAGGTCGGTCGTGCGGCCGGTGTCGCCGGCGGGGACGGCCCCCCGGGTCAGCACGACCAGTTGCCGCTCCGCCAGCCGGTCGTCGGCGAGCCAGCCCTGCACGGCGGTCAGCACGGCGGCGAGCCGGGCCCGGGTGGCGGCGGGGACCGGGGCGCGCTCGTCGTCGGCGTACGCGGCGAGCAGCACCAGCTCCGTGTCGAGCAGGCCGACGTCGACCGCGTCGGCCAGCTCGGCGAGCCCGTACCGGGCGAGTGCCGCCAGGTCGGACGGGGCGTCGCCGAGGAGCACCGCGCCAGCGGTCGCCGGGGAGCCCGCCGGGACGCTCTGCCAGGCGACGTCGTACAGGGAGTCGACGCCCGCGTCGGCGCCGCGTACCTGCTCGGCGGTCACGGGGCGGGAGACCAGGGTGCCGATCCGGGCGACGGGGGCGCCGGCCGGGTCGGCCAGGGTCAGGGTGACCCCGCCGCCGCTGCGCCGGGCGCGTACCCGCAGCGTGGTCGCGCCGACCGCCGAGAGGGTGACGCCGGTCCAGGCGAAGGGCAGGCGTACGCCGGACGCCTCCTGGTCGGCGTCGAGCAGGCCGACGACGTGCAGGGCCGCGTCCAGCAGTGCGGGGTGGATGCCGAAGCCGGTGACCTCGGTGCCGTCGGGCACCGCCACCTCGGCGCAGACCTCGTCGTCGGTACGCCAGACGGCGCGCAGGCCACGGAAGAGCGGGCCGTACTCGACGCCCAGGCGGGACAGCTCGGTGTAGACCTCGTCGACCGCGACGACGGTGCCGGACGTAGGCGGCCAGGGCGCCGGCTCGACCCCGTCGGGCTGAGGTGCGGCGGGTGCGAGGACGCCCGCCGCGTGGCGGTCCCACTCCCCGTCCGGGTCGGCGGCGGCCCGCGAGTGGATGGTGACCGGCCGGCGTCCCTCCTCGTCCGCCGTGCCCAGCTTCACCTGCACCGACCGGGCGTCCTGCCCGGTGAGCGCCAGCGGCGCCTCCAGGGTCAGCTCGTCGAGGGTGTCGCAGCCGACCTGCGCGCCCGCGTGCAGGACCATCTCGACCAGGGCGGCGCCGGGCACCACGACCGAGTCCCAGACGACGTGCTCGGCGAGCCACGGGTGGGTACGCGCGGAGAGTTCGGTGCCGAAGAGCCGCACGTCGTCGTCGGCCACGCGTACGGCGGCGCCGAGCAGCGCGTGGTCGACGGGGCGGACGCCGAGCCCGGGCGCGCCCGCGCCGCCGGCGGTGGTGTTGAGCCAGTAGCGCTGGTGGTCGAAGGCGTACGTGGGCAGGGCGACCGTGCGGGGGCGGGCCCCGGCAGCGGTGAGGTAGCCGGTCCAGTCGACGTGGCCGCCGGTGACGTACCGCTCGGCGAGGGCGGTGCGCAGCGTGTCGGGCTCGGGGTGGCTGGCTCGCAGCGTGGCGGTGAACCGGACGTCGCCGGTCGCCTCGACGCACTCCTGGGCCATCGCGGTGAGCACGGCGTCGGGGCCGACCTCCAGGAAGTGCGTCACGTCCTGCTCGTGCAGGGTCCGTACGGCGTCAGCGAAGCGCACGGGCTGCCGCACGTGCCGCACCCAGTAGTCGGGATCGGTGATCTCTGCGGCGTCCGCCACCGCGCCGGTCACGTTCGACACGATCGGGATCCTCGGCTGCTGCCAGTCCAGCCCCGCCACCACCGACCGGAACTCGTCGAGCATCGGCTCCATCAGGCGCGAGTGGAACGCGTGACTGACCGCGAGGTCCTTCGTCCGCCAGCCCCGCTCACGGGCGGCCGCCACCACCGGGGCCACCTCGTCGGCGGCGCCCGAGACCACCACCGACGCCGGACCGTTGACCGCCGCCATGTCCACCGCCGCGCCTGACGCGCCGATCAGCTCGGCGACAGCCTCCTCCGACGCGCCGACGGCCGCCATCACGCCGCCGGCCGGCAGCGCCTGCATCAACCTGCCCCGCGCCGCCACCAGCGCGCACGCGTCCGCCAGCGACAACATCCCCGACACGTACGCCGCCGTCACCTCACCGATCGAGTGACCCGCCAGGAAGTCCGCCCGCACACCCCACGACGAGAGCAACTCCCACAACGCCACCTCGACCGCGAACAACCCCGCCTGCGCGAACACGGTCTGATCCAGCAACGCGGCGTCGGCCGAACCCGCCTCCGCGAACACCACCTCGCCCAGCGCACGCGGCAGGTGCGGATCGATCTCCGCGCACACCGCGTCGAACGACGCCGCGAAGACCGGGAACGCGTCATACAGCTCCCGGCCCATGCCGGCGCGCTGCGAACCCTGACCCGTGAACAACACCGCCCGGCGACCCGCCGACACCACACCCGACACCGCCGGCCCGCCCTCGGCGACAGCCGACAGGCCGGCAACCAGCTCGTCCACCGACGAGCCCCACACCACCGCCCGGTGCTCCAACGCCGCCCGGGTCGTCGCCAACGACCACGACACGTCCGCCACCGCAAGATCGGACCGGGACCGCACGAACGACGCCAACCGCCCCGCCTGACCCGCCAGAGCACGCTCGGAGCGACCCGAGACCACCCACGGCACCGGCAACCCCGGGGGGCCCGCCGCCGGTTCCGCCTCGATCCCGGGATCGGTCTCGGGCTCCGGCTGCTCCAGGATCACGTGCGCGTTCGTGCCGGAGATGCCGAACGACGACACGCCCGCCCGCCGGGGACGTTCCACCGCCGGCCACTCACGCGTCCGCGTCACCAGCTCCACGGCACCGGACGCCCAGTCCACGTGCGACGACGGCGCGTCCACGTGCAGCGTCGCCGGCACCACACCCGCCCGCATCGCCGAGATCATCTTGATGATCCCGGCCACCCCGGCAGCCGCCTGCGTGTGACCGAGGTTCGACTTCACCGACCCCAGCAACAACGGCACATCCCGACCCTGCCCGTACGTCGCCAACAACGCCTGAGCCTCGATCGGGTCGCCCAGCGTCGTGCCGGTGCCGTGCGCCTCCACCACGTCCACGTCGGCCGTGGACAGACCCGCGCTCGCGAGGGCCTGCCGGATCACCCGCTGCTGGGAGGGGCCGTTCGGCGCCGTCAACCCGTTCGACGCGCCGTCCTGGTTCACCGCCGTGCCGCGTACCACCGCCAGGATCCGGCGGCCGTCGCGTTGCGCGTCCGACAGCCGCTGCACCAGCAGCATTCCGACGCCCTCGGCGAGGGCCGTGCCGTCCGCCGCGTCGGCGAACGCCCGGCACCGGGCCACCGGGGAGAGGTTGCCCTGCCGGGTGAAGTCGACGAACACCGCCGGGGTGGGCATCACCGTCACGCCGCCGGCCAGGGCCAGGTCGCACTCGCCCGACCGCAGCGCCTGCACCGCCAGGTGCAACGCCACAAGCGACGACGAACACGCCGTGTCGACCGTCACCGCCGGCCCCTCGAACCCGAACGAGTACGCCACCCGACCCGAGGCGATGCTGCCCGCGTTGCCGAGACCCAGGTAGTCCTCGACGCCCGCCGGCGGGGTCTCCGGCGGGTGGGCGTACCCGCTGTGGGTCATGCCGGCGAAGACCCCGACCCGGGCGCCCTTCAGGCTGGTGGGGTCGATGCCCGCCGACTCGACGGCCTCCCACGAGGTCTCCAGCAGCAGCCGCTGCTGCGGGTCCATGGCGAGGGCCTCGCGCGGCGAGACGCCGAACAGCCGAGGGTCGAACTCGGCGGCGTCGGGCACGAAGCCGCCCTCGCGTACCGAGGAGGTGCCCGGCCGGGACCGCTCGGGGTCGTAGAGCGCGTCCAGGTCCCAGCCCCGGTCGGTGGGGAAGGAGGCGATGGCGTCGCCGCCGGCCGCGACGAGGTCCCACAGCTCCTCGGCCGTGCGTACGCCGCCCGGGAACCGGCAGCCGGTGCCGACGATCGCGATGGGCTGCTGCGCATCGGCCTCGACGTCACGGAGCCGTTGCCGGGTCCGCCGCAGGTCGGCGGTGACTCTCTTCAGGTACTCCCGGAGCTTGTCTTCGGTGTCCATCAACCCAGCCCATCGCGATTCACGGCGGAGACTCGACGTAAGCGACGGTACGAATGCGCAGAAGTCTCAGGCGACACCTGTATCTGTCGTTCGGCTCGCTCGGCCGAGAGCCACGCAGATCCCCATCTGCGGGGAGAAGTTATTGGGTGTGCGCGAGCGCGGACAACCCCTAACCAGGCAACGGGCCAGCTAGGGGTGTCCGGTCCCCACCCGTCGCACTAGCGTCGCCTCGACCGGGTCCGTGCAGATCCGGTCGGGAAACGCAGCCGCTGGAAGGACCGCCAAGGATGACCACGCCAAATACCGACAACGGCTTGTGGGTGCGACGCTTCCACCCGGCTCCGGGTGGCGCCAGGCGGTTGGTGTGCCTGCCCCACGCCGGCGGATCGGCCAGTTTCTACTTCCCCGTCTCCCGCAGCCTCTCCCCCGCCGTCGAGGTGCTGTCGATCCAGTACCCGGGCCGGCAGGACCGCCGCCACGAGAAGTGCATCGGTGACATCCACCAGCTCGCGCGGGAGGTCTTCACCGTGCTGCGGCCGTGGCTGGACGAGCCGGTGGCCATCTTCGGGCACAGCATGGGGGCCAGCGTCGGCTTCGAACTCGCCCGGCTGATCGAGCAGGACGGCGGTACGGCGGCGCACCTGTTCGCGTCCGGACGCCGCGCGCCGTCGCAGGCGCGGCACGAGACGGTGCACCTGCTCGACGACGAGGGCCTGCTGGCCGACGTCCGGAAGCTCAGCGGCACCAACTCCGCCGTCCTCGGGGACCCGGAGATGCTGCGGGCCGCGCTGCCGGCGATCCGCAGCGACTACCGGGCGGCGGAGACCTACACCTACCGGCCGGGTCCGCCGCTGAGCTGCCCGATCACCGTCTTCACCGGCGACGACGACCCGAAGACGACGGTCGAGGAGGCCCGGGCCTGGTCGACCCACACCACCGGGCCGTTCGACCTGAAGGTCTACCCGGGCGGGCATTTCTTCCTGGCCGAGCACCAGCCGGCGGTCCTGCGGGCCATCTCGACGGCCCTGACCGCGGCGCCCGCCGTCTGATCCCACGGACGAGGGGCCCGTCCACCGGTGTCACGACCGGTCGGCGGGCCCCTCGTCCGTGCGGGGCGTCACCGCTTGTGGCCGACCGCGATCACGTAGTCGAGCTGCGCCATCTCGCGCTTCATGAGGTCCTGGTTCTTCCAGTGCGCGGCCATGCTCTTGCGCACGGCGGGCTTGACGACGGCGCGGAACTCGGGGTCGTTGGTCCGTCCCGCCATGTACGCCCGCCAGCCCTCCCAGGTGCGCTCCTTGATCGAGTGCACCTCCGGGTTGGCGAAGCCGGCCTCGACCAGCTCCTGCCGGTACGTGTCCCGGTCGTGCCAGTTCTCCTTCGGGATGCTGAACTTGACGAAGCTCAGCGGGCCGGACTGGATGGCCGCGCGGACGACGTCCCCGCTGACCGGGATGATGTCGGCCGTGGCCAGCACGCCACCCGGGCGCAGCACCCGCAGCGCCTCGGCGAAGAACGCGCTGCGCGGGTAGAAGTGGAAGGCAGACTCCAGGGCGACGACCCGGTCGAAGGTGTTGTCCTCGAAGGGCAGTTCGGTGGCGCTGCCCAGCCGGAAGTCGGTGCGGTCCGCGAGGCCCTCCTCCTGCGCCCGGCGCTGCGCCGCCTCGACGTGGTGCGGGGTGATGTTGAGCCCGTACACCTTGGCGACCCGGCGCTCGCGCAGCCACTTGAAGTCCTGGTCGGCGTAGCCGAAGCCCACGTCGAGGACGGTGTCGTCCGGCTTGAGCCCGGCGGCGTCGGCCAGCTTGTCGGCCAGCGCCTCGGCGGCCGTGTCGAGGTCGGTGACGCCGTCCTCCCAGTAGCCCACGTTCATGTAGTGCGTGCGGCGGGCCGCGAACTCGACGTCGGGCGACTGGATCTCGTAGAAGCGCCGGACCCGGGTGATGGGGTCGGCGGTGAAGACCGTGCGGATCGCCCGGCCGGCGATCTTCAGGTTCTCGAACATGTGGGTTCCTTCCGAGGGGTGGATGCCGATCAGCCGCGCCGGACCTGCTGGCGCAGGTCCTCGACGAGCGCGGGTACACCGGCCGGGTCGGCTGCCGTGCCGAAGACGTAGAAGTCGGGCCGGACGAGCACCGCGACGGCGTCGTACCGCTTGAGGTGGGACAGGTACACGTCGTCGAGGTCGAAGGCGGTCGGCGCGGCGCCGGGCCCGGGGGCGGGCGCGCCGGCGGGGACGACCCGGACGACCCGGGCGTCGAGCGAGTCCAGGAAGGCCCGGGCGTCCGCGTCGAGCAGGTCGTCGGGGTCCTCGGCGCAGACCAGGACGAAGCCGGTGCCGACGACCTCGTCGAAGAGGCCGGCGCGACCGTCGACCTCGACGCGGCCCTGCGGCATCGGCACGCCCGCGCCGGCCGCCGGGGCCTCGGCCGTACGGGCGTGCAGGACCCCGCCGGCCAGGGGTTCCAGCAGGGAACGGGTACGCGGCCGGGAGGTGCGCCGGCGCAGTTCGGCGAGCATGACGGCGTCCCGGCCGGCGGCGGCGGTGCGGTCGGTCTCGCAGATCACCGTGCCCGAGTCCATGGACATCCGGATGGCGTGCTGCACGTGCGCGCAGCGCTCCTCCTGGTAGGTGTCCAGCAGCGCCTCGTCGGCCAGGCCGCGGTGCACCAGGTCGAGCTTCCAGGCGAGGTTGAGGGCGTCGCGGAAACCCGAGCTCATGCCCTGCCCCATGAACGGCGGCATCACGTGCGCCGCGTCGCCGGCGATCAGGATCCGGCCGGAGCGCCAGCGGTCGGCCGAACAGGCCTGGGTGGTGTAGACGCCGTACCGTTCCAGGGTCGCGTTGTCGGGCGTGATGTCGAAGAGGCCGAGCAGCCGCCACACGCTCTCGACGGTCTCGAACTCCTCCCGGCTCTCCCCCGGCACCCGCATGAACTCCCACCGCCGGTGCCCCGGGCCGGCCGACACGGCCGTGCGGGGGCGCGCCGGGTCGCAGACCTGGAGGTTGTTCGGCTTGAACTCGCGGGCCTCGTGCGGCACGACGTCGCAGACCAGCCAGTCGTACGTGAAGCCAAGGTCGGTGACGCCGCTGCCCAGGTGTTCCCGGACGAAGCTGTTGGCCCCGTCGCAGCCGACGACCCAGCGGGCCGCGCGGACCTCCTCGCCCTCCGGGCCGGCGATGGTGACCTCGACCCGATCGTCGTGCTCGACCAGGCCGGTCACCTGGTGCGGGCGCAGCACCGTCACGCCCGGCAGCTCCGCTCCCCGCTCGGCGAGCAGCGCCTCCAGCCCGGGCTGGTAGAAGGAGACCGAGTCGGGCCAGCCCATCGGGCCGTCGCCGGTCACCTTGACGTGCAGCAGGGTCCGGCCGAAGCCGTTCTTGAAGGTGTACTCGCCCGACGACTCCACCACCGGTCCGAGCCGGTCGGCGACCCCGGCGGCGGCCAGGATGCGGCTCGCCTCCCCGTCGTACGAGACCGCACGCGGGAAGTTGTACGGGGTGGCCCAGCGCTCGACCGCCGTGACGGTGAGCCCGCGCTGCGCCAGCAGGATCGAGAGCATCTCACCGACGGGGCCGTAGCCCACGATCAGGACGTCGGTCATCAGCATCGGTATCGGTTCCTCGGGGGTCGGTCGGACACGGTGTCGGAAGGAACGGCTCGCGCCGTACGGGGCGGCCGGACGGCCATCAGAGACCGAGTTCGGAGTCGATGAGGTCGAAGAGGTCGTCGTCGCTGGCCAGTTCGAGGTCGAGGTCGGGGTCGCCGCCCGAGCCGGCGCGCATCGTCCGCCACTTGGCGATGAGCACCTCCAGCCGGGAGCCGATCTGGTCGTGCAGCTCCGCCTCGACGCTGGCCTCGGTCAGCGACCGTTCCAGGTTCTCCAGGTCCGTGAGGACCGGCGGAACCTCCGGGCCGGTGTCCGGCGCCAGCTGCGACACCAGGAACGTGGCCAGCTCGTTCGGGTCCGGGTAGTCGAAGATCAGCGTGGCCGGCAGGCGCAGACCGGTCGCCGTGGTCAGCCGGTTGCGCAGCTCGACAGCGGTCAACGAGTCGAAGCCGATCTGGCTGAACGCCCGCCCGGGGGCGACCGCCGCGCGGCTGCCGTGCCCGAGCACGCTCGCCGCCTGCTCGCGTACCAGGTCGACCAGCAGGGTGTGGCGGTCGGGCCCGGCCAGGGCCGCCAGTTCGTCGGCGAGGGTGCGCCCGCCGCCGGTCGGCGCGCTCGACCGGGCGCTCGGCCGTTCCCGCCGCATGAGCCCGCGCAGCAGGGCCGGGGGCCGCTCGACCCGCTCGCCGAGCGCGGCGACGTCGATCCTGGTCGGCACGAGCACCGGCTCGGCCAGCCGCAGGCCCGCGTCGAACAGGGCCATCCCCAGGTCGGACGGGATCGCGAGCTGCCCGTCGCGGGCGGTGATCCGGGGGTCGGTCCGGTCCAGCTTGGCGGTCATCTCGCTGGCCTGCTCCCACAGCCCCCAGGCGAACGACCGGCCCGGCAGGCCCTCGGCCCGGCGCGCCAGGGCGAGCGCGTCGAGGAACGCGTTGGCCGCCGCGTAGTTGGCCTGACCGGGTACGCCGAAGACGCCCGCGCCGGAGGAGAACAGCACGAACCCGGCGAGGTCGAGGTGGCGGGTGAGCTCGTGCAGGTGCCACGCGGCGTCGAGCTTCGGCGCGAACACCGTGTCGACGCGCTGCGGGGTGAGGGCGGTGACGATCCCGTCGTCGAGCACCCCGGCGAGGTGCACGACCGCGGTCAACGGGTGCCGGGCCGGTACCGCGTCCAGGACCCGGGCCAGGCTGTCCCGGTCGGCCACGTCGGCCGCCACCACCGTGGCCTCGGCGCCCAGGGAGCGCAGTTCGGCGACCGTCTCGGCCGCGCCGGGGGCCCGCTCGCCGCGGCGGCTGACCAGCAGCAGCCGCCGTACGCCGTGCGTCTCGACCAGCCGCCGGGCGACCAGCCCGCCGAGGGTTCCGGTCCCGCCGGTCAGCAGCACGGTGCCGTCGGGGTCCCACGCCCGGGGCATGGTGAGCACCACCTTGCCGACGTGCCGGGCCTGGCTGACGTGCCGGAACGCCTCCGGCGCCTGGCGGACGTCCCACACCTGCGTGGGCAGCGGGGTGAGCGTCCCTCCCTCGAAGAGCCCGAGCAGCTCGACGAGCATGCGCTGCACCTCGTCGGGGTCCTCCAGGGTCAGGTCGAAGGCGGTGTAGGCCACCCCCGGGTGGTCGACGGCGACCTGGGCGGCGTCGCGGATGTCGGTCTTGCCCATCTCGATGAACCGCCCGCCGCGCGGCAGCAGCCGCAGCGAGGCGTCCACGAACTCGCGGGCCAGCGAGTCCAGCACCACGTCGACGCCCCGTCCGCCGGTGGCCTCGGCGAACCGGTCCTCGAAGTCGAGGGTCCGGGACGAGGCGATCCGGTCCTCGGCGAGGCCCATCGAGCGCAGGGCGTCCCACTTGGCGGGGCTGGCGGTGGCGTAGACGTCGGCGCCGAGGTGCCGGGCGAGCTGCACGGCGGCCATGCCGACGCCGCCGGCCGCCGCGTGCACCAGCACCGACTCGCCCCTGCCGAGCCCGGCCAGGTTGACCAGGCCGTGGTACGCGGTCAGGAAGACCACCGGCACGGAGGCGGCCTCGACGTACGACCAGCCGGCCGGCATCGGGGCCAGCAGGCGGCGGTCGGTGACCGCGACGGGCCCGAAGCAGCCCACGAAGACCCCGAACACCCGGTCGCCGGGGCGCAGGTCGGTCACCTCGGCGCCCACCTCGACGACCTCGCCGGCGCCCTCGCCGCCGAGCGGCCCCGCGTCGCCCGGGTAGAGGCCGAGCGCGTTGAGCACGTCGCGGAAGTTCAGGCCGGCGGCGCGGACGCGTACCCGGACCTCGCGGGGGCCGAGAGCGGCGTCGGCGGCGTCGGTCGGGACCAGGGTGAGGTTCTCCAGGCTGCCCCGCACCGGCGCGTCCAGCCGCCACGCGGCGGCCGGCGGTGCGGCGAGTTCGCCCGCCGAGCCGGCCCGCGCCAGCCGCGGCACGTACGCCGTGCCGCCCCGGAACGCGGCCTGCGGCTCGTCCGCCGCCAGTACGGCGGCGACCTGGTCGGGGCCGATCCCGTCGCCGTCGACGTCGACGATGACGACCTGGCCCGGGTTCTCCGACTGGGCGGAGCGGACCAGGCCCCACGCCGCCGCGGCGGCCGGGTCGGTCACCTCGCCAGCGTGGTGCACGGCCACCGCGCCCCGGGTCACCAGCAGCAGCCGCGACGCCGCCCAGCGGGGCTCCGTGAGCCAGCGCCGGACGAGGTCGAGGGCGCGGACGGCGGCGTGCCGCGCCGCGGCGGGAGTGGGCTGCGCGGGTTCCGCGTCGAGCGGCACGAGCACGGCCTCGGGCAGGGCCAGTCCCGCGTCGACGGCGTCGGCGAGCCCGTCCAGCCCGGGGTGCAGCCCGAAGCCGTCCAGGCCGGGGGCGACGGCCACGGCCTCGACCGGGGTGGCCGCGTCGGCCGGCGGCAGCGGCGTCCAGTCGAGCCGGAACAGGGCGTCGCGGGTGGCGCGGTCGTCGGTGACGGCCAGCTCGGCGGCGGAGATCGGCCGCATCGTCAGGGCGGTCACCTCGGCGACCGGGGCGCCGGTCGGGTCGGCGACGCTCAGCGCGATGGCGTGCGGTCCCACCTGGGTGAGCCGTACCCGCAGGGCGGTCGCCCCGGTGGCGTGCAGGCTGACGCCGTTCCAGGCGAACGGCAGCAGCAGCCGGCCGGCCCCGGCCCCGGCGAGGCCGCCGAAGTGCGCGGCGTGCAGGGCTGCGTCGAACAGGGCCGGGTGCAGGCCGTACCGGTCGGCGTCGACCCGCTGGGCCGCCGGCAGCTCCACCTCGGCGTAGACCTCGTCGCCGCTGGTCCACACCGCGCGCAGCCCCTGGAACGCCGGCCCGTACGCGTAGCCGTCGGCTGCCAGGCCGGCGTAGAAGCCGGTCAGGTCGACGGGGCGGGCGTCGCGCGGCGGCCACGTGGTGGGCTGCGGCGACGCGGCGGGCTGGTCGGCGGAGAGGGTGGCGCTGGCGTGCCGGGTCCACGGCCCCGCGGCCGGGCCGTCGGCGGGCCGGGAGTGCACGGTCACCGGGCGGCGTCCGTCGTCGCCGCCCGCGCCGACCGTCACCTGCACCTGGGTCGCGCCGTCGGCGGGCAGGGTCAGCGGGGCCTCGATGACCAGTTCGTCGAGGACCGGGTGGCCGATCTCGTCGCCGACGCGCAGGCAGAGTTCCACCAGGCCGGTGCCGGGCACCAGCACGCTGTCGGTGACCCGGTGGTCGGCCAGCCACGGCTGCGCGTCGGTCGACAGCCGCCCGGTGAACAGGTGCCCCCGCGTCTCGGCGAGCGCGACCGACGCCCCGAGCAGCGGATGCCCGGCGGCGTCCAGGCCGGCGGCGCCGACGTCGCCGGGACCGGAGACGGGCCGGGGCCAGTAGCGGCGGTGGGCGAACGCGTACGTGGGCAGGTCGACCCGCCGGCCGCCGGCCAGCGCGGGCCGCCAGTCCACCGCGACCCCGCACACGTGCAGCTGGGCCAGGGAGAGCAGGAACCGCGCCCGGTCGCCCTGGTCGCGTTGCACCGAGCCGACGACCACGCTCTCGCCGTCGTGGTCGGCGAGGGTCGCCTCGATGCCCACGGTGAGCACCGGGTGCGGGCTGCACTCGACGTACGTGTCGTGGCCCTGCCCGGCCAGCGAGCGGATCGCCTGTTCCAGCTCGACCGGCTGCCGCAGGTTGCGGTACCAGTAGTCCGGCCCCATCTCCTCGCCGTCGAGCCAGCGCAGGTCGGTGGTGGAGAAGAGCGGCACGGCCGCCGGGCCGGGGGCGATGCCCGCCAGCACCTCGGCCAGCTCGTCGCGCAGGCCCGCCACCTGGGCGGAGTGCGAGGCGTAGTCGACGGCGATGCGCCGGACCCGGGCCTGCTCGCCGGCCAGTTCGGCGAGGAGTTCCTCCACCGCCTGTGGCTCGCCGGACACCACGACGGCGGCCGGGCCGTTCACGGCGGCGACCGAGATCCGGTCGCCGAAGCGGGCGATCCGGTCGCGGACCGTGTCGGCGGGGAGCGCGACGGAGGCCATCGCCCCGTGCCCGGCCAGGGCCCGCAGCGCCCGGCTGCGCAGCGCCACCACCCGGGCGGCGTCGGGCAGGGAGAGCACCCCGGCGACGCAGGCGGCGGCGATCTCGCCCTGCGAGTGGCCGACCACGGCGGCCGGCTGCACGCCGTAGGAGCGCCACAGCTCGGCCAGCGACACCATCATCGCGAACAGCGCGGGCTGCACCACGTCGACCTCGTCGAGGCTGGGCGCGCCGGGCACCTGACGCAGCACGTCCAGCAGCGACCAGTCCAGGTACGGCCGCAGCGCCGCGTCGCAGGCCGCCATCCGCTCCGCGAACACGGGGGCCTGGTCGAGCAGGTCCAGTCCCATGCCGAGCCACTGGGAGCCCTGTCCGGGGAAGACGAAGACGCATCGGCCGACGGGCCGGGCCTCGCCCCGCGTCACCGCCGGGTCGGGCCGGCCCTCGGCGAGCGCGTCGAGGGCGGCGGCGACCTGGTCCGGCGACGCGCCGACCAGCACCGCCCGCGAGTCGAAGGTGCTGCGGCTGGTGGCCAGCGACCAGGCCACGTCGAGGGGCCGCTGGTCGGGCCGCTCGGCGAGGTGTTCCCGCAGCCGGCGGGCCTGCCCCGCGAGCGCCTCCGGGGTACGCGCGGAGAGCAGCCACGGCAGCGCGTACGCCTCCGTCGGCGTGGCTGCGGCGTCGGCGTCCGGGGTCGGCCCGGCGACCGCCTCGACGATCACGTGGGCGTTGGTGCCGCTGATGCCGAACGACGAGACACCGGCCCGCGCCGGCCGGTCCGCCGCGGGCCACGGGCGGGCCTCGGTGAGCAGCTCCAGCGAGCCCGACTGCCAGTCGACCCGCGAGCTGCGGCGCTCGGCGTGCAGGGTGCGGGGCAGCCGGCCGTGCCGCATGGCGAGGACCATCTTGAGCACCCCGGCGACGCCGGCCGCGGCCTGGGTGTGCCCGAGGTTGGACTTGACCGAGCCGAGCAGCACCGGCGGGGCGCCGGCCGGGCGCTGTCCGTACGTGGCGAGGATCGCCTCCGCCTCGATGGGGTCGCCGAGCGACGTGCCGGTGCCGTGCGCCTCGACGACGTCCACCTCGGCGGCGCTCAGCCCGGCGGCGCCGAGAGCGGCCCTGATGACCCGCTCCTGCGAGGGCCCGTTCGGGGCGGTCAGCCCGTTGGACGCGCCGTCCTGGTTGACCGCCGAGCCGCGGACCACGGCGAGCACGGGGTGGCCCCGGCGGCGGGCGTCGGAGAGGCGCTCCACCACCAGCATCCCGACGCCCTCGGACATGCCGAAGCCGTCGGCGTCCTCGGCGAACGCCTTGCACCGCCCGTCGGCGGCGAGGCCGCGCTGGCGGCTGAAGCCGGTCAGCCCGGCCGGGGTGGACATCACCGACACGCCGCCGGCCAGGGCCAGGTCGCAGTCGCCCTGGCGCAGGGCCTGCACGGCCAGGTGCAGCGCCACCAGGGACGCCGAACAGGCGGTGTCGACGGTGACGGCCGGCCCCTCCAGCCCGAGCGCGTACGCGACCCGGCCGGAGAGGACGCTGCCGGCCGTACCGGTGAGCAGGTGTCCCTCGTCGGCGGTGACCTCGCCGTCGTCGGAGACCACGCCGGGGGCGATCCGGTCGCCGTAGTCCTGCCCGTGGGTGCCGGCGAAGACGCCGGTGCGGCTGCCCCGCAGGGTGACCGGGTCGATGCCGCCGCGTTCCAACGCCTCCCAGGAGGTCTCCAGCAGCAGCCGGTGCTGCGGGTCCATCGCGAGGGCCTCGCGGGGGCTGATGCCGAAGAACGCGGCGTCGAAGTCGGCGATCCCGGTGAGGAACCCGCCGGAGCGCACGTACGTCCGGCCGGCCGTGCCGGGCACCGGGTCGTAGAGGTCGGCCAGCGGCCAGCCCCGGTCGTCGGGCAGGTCGCCGATGACGTCGGCGCCCGCGTCGAGCAGCCGCCACAGCTCCTCCGGGGAGCCGATGCCGCCGGGGAAGCGGCAGGCCATCGCGACGATGGCGACCGGCTCGTCCAGGGCGACGGTGCTCGCGTCGGTGACCTCGGTGGCGGCGGTGCCGAGCAGCCGGGCGTGCAGGTGCGCGGCGAGCAGCTCCGGGGTGGGGTGGTTGAACACGGCGTGCGGGGCGAGCCGGACGCCGGTGACGGCGGTGAGCCGGTTGCTCAGCTCCACGGCCATCAACGAGTCGAAGCCGAGTTCCTTGAACGGGCGGCGCGGCTCGACGTCGTCGGGGCCGGTGTGCCCGACCACGGTGGCGCACCGGGTGCGGACGAGGTCCAGCAGCAGGGCGGCGCGGTCGGGTTCGGCCAGCTCGGCCAGCCGGTCGGCGAAGCCCTTGGCGGAGGCGGGCGCCGAGTCGGCGTTGACGGCCCGACGGGGCGGCGGGGGCAGCAGCGCCCGCAGCAGGGCCGGTACCTCGCCGGAGGTGCGCACGGCGGCCAGGTCGAGCCCGATCGGCACCAGCGTCGCCCGGTCGACGCGCAGGGCGGCGTCGAGCAGCGCCAGCCCGGCGGCCGTGTCGAGGGGACGGGTGCCGCCCCGGGCGAGGCGGGCCAGGTCCGCCGGGGTGAGCCGGCCGGCCATCCCGTCCTGCGCGGCCCACAGCCCCCAGGCCAGGGCGGTCGCCGGCAGGCCCTGGGCGCGGCGGTGCGCGGCGAGCGCGTCGAGGAACGCGTTGCCGGCCGCGTAGTTGCCCTGGCCGGGGCTGCCGAAGGTGGCGGCGGCCGAGGAGAAGAGCACGAACGCGGCCAGGTCGAGGCCGGCGGTGAGCTCGTGCAGGTGCCACGCGCCGTGCACCTTGGAGCGCAGGGCCCGCTCCCAGCGGCCCGGGTCGAGGTCGGTGAGCAGCGCGTCGTCGGTGGCCCCGGCGGCGTGCACGACGGCGACCAGCCGGTCGGCGAGCGGGGCGACGACCTCGGCGAGCGCCGCCCGGTCGGCGACGTCGGCCGCGACCACCCGGACGGTGACGCCGGCGTCGGTCAACGCGTCCGTCCAGTCGCCGGCCCGGCCGGTGCGGCTGACGAGGACCAGCTCGGCGACGCCGTGCACGGTGGCGAGGTGGGTGGCGACGTGCCGGCCGACGCCGCCCGTGCCGCCGGTCACCAGCACGGTGCCGCCGGCCAGCGCCGGGACCGGCGTACCGGCCGGGGGCGGTTCGACGGGGTGGAGCCGGGGCAGCAGGACCCGGCCGTCGCGGACGGCGATCTCGGGCTCGTCCCCGGCGACGGCCAGCGCCGCCCGGAGGGTCGCGTCGTCGGTGGCGTCGAGGCTGAGCAGCAGGAACCGGTCGGGCTGCTCGGCCTGGGCGACCCGGACGAGCCCCGCCACCGGGGCGTGCACCGGGTCGCCGTCGCGGACGGCGAGGGCCAGGCGGGTGGTCTCCGCGCGGGGGTCGACCAGCCAGCTCTGGAGCACGCCGAGCACGGCGAGGCCGACGGCGTGGGCACGGTCGGGCACCGACCGGCCCGGCTCGCCGTCGCCGACGCGCAGCACCAGCAGCGGCGGCAGCGGCCCGTCCGGGGGTGTGCCGTCGGCGAGCGTCCAGGAGGGCGCGGGCGTCGCCGGGAACGCGGCGGGCGACCAGTCGACGGCGTACAGCCCGGCGGGGGCGGGCGGGGGCGCCGGCGTTTCGGCGGGCGGCAGGTCGAGGGTCCGCAGCACCACCCGGTCCACGTCGAGCACGGGCACGCCCGCGGCGTCGACGGCGCTCAGGGTCACCGCGTCCGCCCCGGCGGGGGCCAGGCAGACGCGCAGCGCGTGCGCCCCGGTGGCGTGCAGGCGCACGCCCGCCCACTCGGTGGGCAGCAGCCGGCCGGTGGGCGCGGCGTCGTCGCCGGGCGCGAAGTCGGCGAGCGGGAGCAGGCGCAGGGCCGCCTCCAGCACCAGCGGGTGCACGCCGTACCGCTCGGCGTCCGGGTCCCGGGCGTCCTCGGGCAGGCGTACGTCGACGAAGAGCCGGTCGGCGGCGACCCACGCGGCCCGGGCCAGTTCCCCGGCCATGCCCTGGTGCTGCGGGGTGGCCAGGTCCACCGGTCGGGCGCCGGTGGGCGGCCAGGCCGTGGCGAGGGCACCTCGGCCGCTCTCCGGGTCGACCGGGCCGAGCACGGCCTCGGCGACCTCCCGCCAGGGCTGCCCGTCGCCGGCCCGGACGTGGCAGTGCGCCACCCGGCGCCGGTGCTCGTCCGGCGCGGAGACGCCGACCTGCACCTCGAGGGTCGCCTCGGCGGGAAGCGGCACCGGATCGGGGACGCGCAGCCGCCGCACCGTCGGGGTGCCGAGCTGTTCGCCGAGGTGGGTGAGCATGTCCAGCAGGGCGCTGGCGGGCAGCAGCGCGGGAGTGCCGTCACCGGGGGCGGCCAGCCACGGCTGGGTGGCCGCGGAGACCTGCCCGGTGCAGACGACCTGCCCGGTGCCGGCGACCGCCAGCACGCCGCCGAGCAGCGGGTGCCCGGCGTCGGCCAGCCCGACGCCGACCGGTCCGCCGGCCACGGTCGAGGCGGGCAGCCAGTAGTGCCGGCGCTGGAAGGCGTACGTGGGCAGGTCGACGCGGCGGTGCGGCCCGGGGCCGGCGAGGGCGGCGCGGTCGACGGGGACGCCCCGGACGTGCAGCCGCGCCACGGCGGCGAGCAGCGCCTCCGGTTCGTCGGCGACGCCCCGCACGGCGGGCACGAAGGCCAGCTCGTCGGCCTCGGCGAGGAGGCAGTCCTGGGCCATCGCGGTGAGTACGCCGGCCGGACCGACCTCCAGGAAGGTGGTGACGCCCTGCCCGTGCAGGGCCCGCACGCCGTCGTGGAAGCGGACGGTGCCCCGCACGTGCGCCACCCAGTAGTCGGGCGAGCAGAGCCGGGCCGGGTCGACGGGGTGGCCGGTCAGGTTGGACACCACCGGCAGGTGCGGGGTGCGGTACGTGAGGCCGGCCGCCACCGCGCGGAACTCGTCGAGCATCGGCTCCATGCGCGGCGAGTGGAAGGCGTGCGACACCCGCAGCCGGCTGGTACGACGCCCGGCGGCGCGCAGGGTGGCCGCGACGGCCAGCACCGCGTCGGTGTCGCCGGAGACGACGACGCTCGTCGGGCCGTTGACGGCGGCGAGGCCCACCCGGTCGGTGAGGTGCGCGGCGACCTCGGCCTCGTCGGCCTCGACGGCGACCATCGCGCCCCCGGCGGGCAGCTGCTGCATCAGCCGGGCGCGGGCGGCGACGAGCGCCGCCGCGTCGGCGAGGGGGAACACCCCGGCCACGTGCGCGGCGGCCAGCTCGCCGACGGAGTGGCCGAGCACCGCGTCGGGGCGCACCCCCCAGGACTCCAGCAGGCGGTACAGCGCCACCTCGAAGGCGAACAGCCCCGGCTGGGTGTACAGGGTCTGGTCGAGCAGGTCGGCCAGTTCGTCGCCCTCGGCGGCGAAGACGACGTCCGCGACGGGATGCGGGGCGTGGCCGGCGAGGCAGCGGTCGAGTTCGGCGCAGGCCGCGTCGAAGGCGTCGGCGAAGACCGGGTACGCCGCGTGCAGCTCGCGGCCCATGCCGGCGCGTTGGCCGCCCTGCCCGCCGAAGAGCATGCCGAGCTGGCCGTCGACGACCCGGCCGGTCAGCACGGTCGGCACGTCCGGGTCCGCCTCGCCGCGGGTCAGCGCGGTCAGGCCCGTCCGGGCGGTGGCCGGGTCGCCGGCAAGCACCACGGCCCGGTGTTCGAGCGCGGCGCGGGTGGTGGCGAGCGCGTGCCCGACGTCGGCCGGGTCGGCGTCCGCCCCGGGCCCGTCGAGCCAGGTCAGCAGGCGGGCCGCCTGGTCCCGCAGCGCCTCGCCGGAGGCAGCGGCGAGCAGCCACGGCACGGGCGGTCGCCGGGTGGCGGAGGCCGGCCCGGACGACGGCTGCTGGTCCGCGACCTCGGACGACAGCTCCAGGTCCGCAGCCTCGGACGACGGCTGCCGGTCCGCGGTCCCGGGCCCGGAGGGTGGGTCGGCGGCGGGCGCCTCGACGATGACGTGCGCGTTGGTGCCGCTGATGCCGAACGACGAGACGCCGGCCCGCCGGGGCCGTCGCACCTCGGGCCACGGGCGGGCCTCGGTGAGCACCTCGACCGCGCCGGCGGACCAGTCCACCTCGGACGTCGGGGCGTCCACGTGCAGGGTGCGGGGCAGCGTTCCGTGCCGCATCGCGAGCACCATCTTGATCACCCCGGCGGCCCCGGCGGCGGCCTGGGTGTGGCCGAGGTTTGACTTCAGCGAGCCCAGCCGCAGCGGTTCGGCGTCGCCGCGGCCCACCCCGTACGTGGCGAGCAGCGCCTGCGCCTCGATCGGGTCACCCAGCCGGGTGCCGGTGCCGTGCGCCTCGACGACGTCCACGTCGGCGGCGGAGAGCCCGGCCGCGTCCAGCGCCCGACGGATGACCCGCTCCTGGGCGGGCCCGTTGGGAGCGGTGAGCCCGTTGGACGCGCCGTCGGAGTTGACGGCGGAGCCGCGCAGCACGGCGAGGACGGGGTGCCCGCGCCGACGGGCGTCGGAGAGCCGTTCCAGCAGCAGCACGGCGACGCCCTCGGACCAGCCGGTGCCGTCGGCGCCCTCGCCGAACGCCTTGCACCGGCCGTCGGGGGCGAGCCCGCGCTGCCGGCTGAACTCCACGAACGCCTGCGGGGTGCCCATCACCGCCACGCCGCCGGCCACGGCGAGGGAGCAGTCGCCGGCGCGCAGCGCCTGGGCGGCCAGGTGCAGTGCCACCAGCGACGACGAGCACGCCGTGTCGACGGTGACCGCCGGCCCCTCCAGCCCCAGCGCGTAGGCGACCCGGCCGGAGACGACGCTGCCGGCGGTGCCGACGCCGAGGTAGCCCTCGGTGCCGGGCGGCGCCTGGCGCAGGTTCGCGGCGTAGTCGTGGTGCATGACGCCGGTGAAGACGCCGGTGGCGCTGCCGCGCAGCGAGGTGGGGTCGATGCCGGCCCGCTCGAACAGCTCCCAGGACGTCTCCAGCAGCAGCCGCTGCTGCGGGTCCATGGCGAGCGCCTCGCGCGGGCTGATCGCGAACAGGGTGGCGTCGAAGTCCGCCGCGTCGGTGAGGAACCCGCCCACCCGGACGTACGAGGTGCCGGGACGGTCGGGGTCGTCGGAGAACAGGTGCGCCAGGTCCCAGCCCCGGTCGGTGGGGAACTCCGTGAGCCCCTCCCGGCCCTGGTCGACCAGGTCCCACAGCTGTTCCGGGGAGGCGACGCCGCCGGGAAGCCGGCAGGCCATGGCGACGACGACCACCGGGTCGTCCACCGTGGATGGTGCGGACGGCCGGTCCGTCGCGGGGCCGGCCTGCCCGGTGGTGCCGCGCAGCCGGGCGGCGAGGTGCCGGGCGAGGGCGTCCGGGCTGGGCCGGTCGAAGGCGGCCGTGGCGGAGAGCCGTACCCCGGTGGCCCGGGCCAGCCGGTCGCGCAGGGCGACCGCGCTGACCGAGGTGAAGCCGAGTTCCTTGAAGGCCCGGCCGGGGCGCACCGCGGCCGGCCCGGACAGGCCGGCCACCTCGGCGGTGGCGGTGCGGACCAGATCCAGCAGGAGCCGGTCCCCCTCGGCGGTGCTCAGCCCGGCAAGCCGGCGGCGCAACTCGGCGGCGTCCCGGTCGTCGGCGTCGGCGTCGGGCGCCGCGACGGGCCCGCGCCAGGCGGGGTGCGCGGCGTCGGCGTGGCCCGCCGGGCGGGCGAGCACGACAAGGTCGTCGCCGTCGTGGGCCACGTCGAACGCGGCGAGATCGGCGCGTACGGCCGCCGGGACGACGCTTCCCGCCCCGGTTCCGGTGGCCGCGAGGGTGGCGGGCGACGGCTCCCGGTCGGCGTGCGCGGTCGTGCCGACGACCCGGGCCGGCAGACCGGCGGCCCGGCGGCGGGCGGTCAGGGCGTGCAGGGCGCCGACGGCCGAGGCGGCCCGCTCCCGGCCGGCGGCGCCCAGCAGCAGGGCGGACGGCGCGAGGACGGTGAACGAGGCGGCCGGGAGCCGGGTCGCGGCGTCCAGCCTCCCGGCGAGGCGCAGCAGCCGGGCGGTGTCCTCGTCGTCGGTCAGGTCGTCGTCGGACGGGCAGAGGAAGACCCCGCCGGGCGGCTCGTCGCCCGCCCGGTCGGCGGGCAGCGCGGCGACGTCGGCGCCGGCGCCGGCGGCGACAAGCTCGGTGACCAGGTCCACCAGGGCGGTCCCGGGCGTGGCGCCGAGGTGGAGCAGCCGCAGCCGGCGGACGCGGTGCGCGGCGACGAGGTGTCGGGCCAGCGCCGCGCCGGTCGTGCCGTCCGCGCCGGTGACCAGGACCGGGCGGTCCGGGTCGGCCACGCTGACCGGCCGCGCCGGCACGGCCGCCGGGGCGGGCACGAGGACGGCGTGCAGGGCGGCTCCGGCCCGCAGCGCGACCTGCGCGGCGCCGGCGTCCACCACGGCGGGGAGCAGGGCGGTCGAACGGTCTCCGGCGTCGCCGTCGACCAGCACGATCCGGTCCGGGTAGGCGGCCTGCAGACTGCGGCCGACCGCCTGGACCGCGCCGGCCGCCGGATCGGCCGGGTGCCACCCGCCGGCGGCGGGCGCGGCGACGGCAGCGTTCCCAACGGGGGCGTCGATCCGGAGGGCGGCGTCGGTCCCGGTGTCCAGGTCGCCGGCCACGCCGGGCGTGTCGCTCGCGGCGGGCGCGGCGGCAGGGCCGGTCAGCAGCACCAGGCGGGTGCCGGCGAACCGGTCGTCGTCGAGCCAGCCGCGCAGCCGGTCGGCGAGGTCCGCCGCGACGGCGTCGGCCGGCTCGACCAGCAGCACCGTCACGTCGGGCACGTCCGGGGCCTCGCGCAGGGCGGCCAGGTCCCGGTGGGACCGGACCCGGTCCCCGGGCGACGCCGCGCGCAGCGGTTCCACCAGCGCATCGCTCCCGCTGCCGACGAGCGCCCAGCGGCGGGCCGGGGCGGCGGCGGCCTGCGCGGCCGTCGGGACGGGCGCCTCGACCGGCGGTACGGCGGCCAGGTCGAGCGGCTGCCAGGCGAGCAGGCTCAGCGTCTCGTGGTGGCTGCCGTTGACCGCCCGCAGCCGCGCCGGCCGGTCGAGCAGGAGCCGGCGGGTGACCTTGCCGGAGGCGGTGCGGGGCACCTGCCCGATCTCGTACAGCTCCTCGGGAACCTTGTGGTAGGAGAGCTTCTCCCGGCAGGCCGCGTACCCGGCCCGGGGGTCGAAGCCCTCCGGCCCGGGCACCACGAACGCCACCGGCACCTCGCCGAGCACGTCGTGCGGGCGGCCGGTCACCGCCACGTCGGCGACGCCGGGCACCCCGCGCAGGGCCTCCTCCACCTCGGCCGGATGGATCTTCTCGCCACCCCGGATGATCAGCTCCTGGTGCCGCCCGGTGACGAAGATGTTGCCGTCGGCGTCGCGGCGGGCCAGGTCGCCGGTGCGGTACCAGCCGTCGCGCAGGGCGGCGGCGGTGACCTCCGGCAGGCCGTGGTAGCCGAGCATGACGCTCGGCCCGCTGACCCAGACCTCGCCCTCGGCGCCGGTCGGCACGTCCAGGCCGGTCTGCGGGCTGACCAGGCGCACCTCGACGCCGGGCACCGCGCGCCCGCAGGAACCCTCGACCCGGGGCTGGTCCGGCCGGGTGACGGCGATCGAGCCGCAGGTCTCCGTGCTGCCGTACGCGTCGAGCAGCGGCGCGTCGAAGACCTCGTCGAACGCCCGACGCAGCGCGCCGGTGGTGATCGCCCCGCCGACCAGGCAGACCCGCAGGGCCGGGGCGCGGAAGCCGCTCTCCCGGGCGGCGGTGACCAGGTGGTGGTACATGGCCGGCACACCGGCCAGCACGGTGGCCTCGTCCTCGTCGACCGCGCGCAGCACGTCGTCGGCGGAGAAGCCGTCGATGAGCCGGGCCGTGGCGCCGACGGCGGTCACGCTGAGCACGCACCCGATGTGGGAGAGGCTGTGGAACAACGGCAGCGGCCAGACCACCCGGTCGGCGTCGGTGAGCCCGGGGATCGGCACGTAGCAGGCGGCGACGGACCAGAGGCAGGTGCGCTGGGTGGAGAGCACGCCCTTGGGCCGGCCGGTGGTGCCGGAGGTGTAGAGCATCCAGGCGACCTCGTCGAGGCCCAGGTCGTCACGGGCGTCCACACCCGGCTCGGTGTCGACCAGGTCACGCCACGCGGTGACCCCGGCGGGCACCGGGCCGTCCCCGGTGACCACGACCCGCAGGGCCGGCCGGCCGGCGCGCAGGCGCAGCAGCTGGTCGAGGTGCCGCGGGTCGGTGACCACCAGCACCGCACCGGAGTCGTCCAGCAGGTGGGCCAGTTCCGCGTCGGTGCTGTGCGGGTTCACCGGTACGCCGACCGCGGCCGCCCGCGTCACGGCCAGCCAGGTCTCCACCGTCTCCACCCGGTTGCCGAGGCAGAAGGCCACCCGGTCGCCCCGCCCGACCCCCGACGCCGCCAGGTGACCGGCCAGCCGGCGGGTCCGCGCCGCCAGGTCGGCGTATCCGACCGCCCGGCGGTCGTCGCGGAACGCGACCTTGTTCCCCAACCTGGCGGCGTGCGCCTCGATCAGATCGGACAACGGCTGGATCAGGTCGCTCCGAAGCATGTCACCACATCCGTCCGTCGGCGAGACTTCTCATCCGCGGCGTAGACCCCGCTCGCCGTAGCGGCCCAAGTCTTCCGAGCACCCTGCCGGCGTCCTACCCCTGTCACCCCCTAAGTCGTCCCCAGTTCGGACCGCTGATCAGGTGGTGGGACGGGCCGCAGGCCGATGATGGGGCCACCCCCCGCAGACCGTCGAGTCCTGTGCTCCACCCGCCCGTCAGCCGAGGTGCCGTCGTTGGAACGCTGCTGGTTGTTCGCCCGCTCGGCCGTGCCGGCCGACGGGTCCCCGGACACGCGGGTGACCGAACTGGTCGGCACGGTCCTCGCCGGTCTGGTCGCCGCCGCCCGCCGGGCCGATCCGGGCATGGACTGGTTCTTCGACCCGGAGGGCTCCCCCGCCGGGCCGCACGTGAGCCTCGGCTTCCACGCCGCCCCGGCCGCGCTCGACGCGGTACGGGCGGGGCTGCTCGCGTACGACCCGGGGGTCTCCTTCGCCGCCGACCGCTACGTGGTGCGCGATGCCGCCCGGGGCGGCCCGCTCGCGTCGGCGGGCAGCGACCTGGCCCTGGCCCTGCTCGGCGGGGACACTCCCTGGCTGGCCGGCGTCGAGCTGCCGCTGGCCGTGGCGCACCTGCGGTGCCTGACGGAGCTGGTGCCGGCGGCCGACCGGCTGGCCTTCCTCTTCCTGCACTGGCAGGAACGCAGCCAGCGGCTCACCGCCGCGCAGCGGCGAAACCTGGCCGCGCAGGCGGACGCCGGGGCGGAGAAGATCGTCCTGGCGGCCGGCGACCTGCCGCTGTGCGGGGAGGTCGCCGTGGCCTGGCAGCGTTACCTGGACCGGGTGACCGACGTGGTCGGCCGGCACCACCCGGCGGCGCCGTCGGGCTTCCTGCTGGCGCACCACGCCCAGCTCACCCACGACCGGTGGGGCATCGGGCCGGACGTCGACTCGCTGGCCGCGCTGGCGCTGCGCCTGTCGATGGTCCGGGAACGCCCGGTCGCCGCCGCGCCGGTGCCCGTCGTCAAGAGGAGGCAACAGCCACATGCACCCGTCCGCACCTGACCCGCACGCCCCGGCCGAACCGGCCCGGATCGAGGTGGCGCTCGGCGAGCGCGCGTACCCGGTGCTGATCGGCCCCGGTGTGCGCCACCGGCTGCCGGCGGAGGTGGCGCGGATCGGTGCGCGGCGGGTCGTGGTGGTCTCGGCCCGGCCGCCGGAGTGGACGCCCGACCCGGGTGTGCCGCACCGGGTGGTGCCGGCCCGCGACGGCGAGCACGACAAGAACCTGGCCACGGTCGAGCAGCTCTGCCGGGCGTTCGCCGAGTTCGGGCTGACCCGCGCCGACGCCGTCGTCTCCTGCGGCGGCGGCACGACCACGGACGTGGTCGGGTTGGCCGCCGGCCTCTACCACCGGGGCGTCGCGGTGATCCACCTGCCGACCTCGCTGCTCGCCCAGGTGGACGCCAGCGTCGGCGGGAAGACGGCGGTCAACCTGCCGGAGGGCAAGAACCTCGTCGGGGTGTACTGGCAGCCCCGGGCGGTGCTCTGCGACACCGAGCACCTGGGCACGCTGCCGCAGCGGGAGTGGCGCAACGGCTACGGGGAGATCGCCCGGGCGCACTTCATCGGCGCGGGCGAGCTGCGCGACCTGCCGGTGGCGGAGCAGATCGCCGCCTGCGTGGCGCTGAAGGCGCGGGTGGTGGCCGCCGACGAGCGTGACTCCGGTCTGCGGCACATCCTCAACTACGGTCACACGCTGGGGCACGCGTTGGAGCGGGCCACCGACTTCGGACTGCGGCACGGCGAGGCGGTCGGCGTTGGCACGGTCTTCGCGGGCCGGCTGGCCGGCGTCCTCGGCCGCGTCCCGGCCGACCGGGTGGCCGAGCACCACGAGGTGGTGGCGGGCTACGGCCTCGACACCGCGCTGCCCGGCAACGTCGACCACGACGAGTTGGTCGCGCTGATGCGGCGGGACAAGAAGGCCACCTCGGGCCTGTCCTTCGTCCTGGACGGCCCGGCCGGGCCCGAGCTGGTCGCCGACGTCCCCGAGTCCGCCGTGCGCACCGCGCTGACCGACATGTAGCGACCGCCGCCGGCAGCCCCGGCTCGGGTGGGTGATCCCGGGCGTCCCCTCCGGGCCGTCACCACGGCCCGGAGGGGACGACGCGTCAACTGCCCAGTGCCCGTTGGATCTGCGCGACCAGCACCCCGCAGGCGTACCGGTCCGCGGCGCCGACCATGCCGACGATGGTCGCCGGCAGCGGGCCGTTGTCCGTCTCCGCCGGGTCGTGGTGCATGAACGCGACGAACTGCCCCCGGTCGATGAACGGGGCGAGGATCGGCTCGGCGTCGACGCCGGGGGCCAGCGAGAAGAACGTGGTCATGGCGCACGGGTGCTGGCCCAGCAGCGAGCTGCGGTGCAGCACCGAACTGGTGGCCCCGCTGACCCGGAAGTTCGGGTCGATGACCCGCAGGGCGCCGTCACGACCGATCCCGGCGTCGAAGGAGCAGTACCCGCGGTACCCGAGGGCACTGGCCTTTCGGACCCCTACGGTCAGCGCTTCGATCAGCTCCGCCGGCGGCTGGTCGTCGTCCATCACACAACCGACCCACGTCGAAGTGGGCTGCGGCAGGTGTACGGACGCACCGAAGTACTGCACCGCTCCGCTCTCCGTCACGCCGAACTGGACGCCCCAGATCGTCCGGAAGGGCACCTCCTCCTCGACGATCCACCGATCGCTCACCTGTTCCAGCTGGTTGAACAGTGCCCGGTTCCGCCGGTCCTGCAACCGCCTGGTGAAGATCGCGATTCCGCTGTACACCTCGACGCCTGCCGGTTTGACCACCGCCGGCCGCCGGTCCTGCTGCACGATGCGGCGTACCTCGGCGGGAGTGGCGACCTGGCGACGGGGCAGGTATTCCGGCGCGATCAGCGTGTCCAGGGTGGTCTTGTTGTTGAGGCGGGCCAACAGGTCCGGGGCGACCCGGGCGCGCGCGGCCCGCAACTGCGGATCGTGCGGGGGAAACTGGAACTCCAGCGTCTCGCCCCGCTCGGCGGCGTCCCGGGCGAACTGCACCGCCTGCGCGCCGGAGCGGAACTCGCGCAGGTCGCTCGGCGTCTTGAGACCGCACCGACTGAGCAGGCGCAGCGACTTGTCCGCGCTGGAGCCGGTGCTGCAAATGGCCGCCGACTGGTGCGGAAGGGTCAGGTGGAGACCGGTGATCATGTCCAGCCCGTTGTACAGGGCGGCGCCCGCACCGGCGAGATAGCGGCTGTCGGCGGTCGTCACCGGATCTGGTGGCCGGGCCAGCACCACCCCGTCGTGAGCGAACACCTGCACCTGGATAGGTCCGTCCATTGGATCTCCTGACATGCCGGCCCACAAAGGGCCTCGGGGTGGCACGGAGTCCGGGTGCGCAACGGCCACGAACAGCGGAGAACGTGGACGGTCGCGGGCGCTCCCGGTCCTGATGAGGCCGCTCGGCCACGAGAGTCGGGCGTACCGCGTGCACCGCCCGGACGGTCTCTGGCGAGACCGGCCAGGTAGCGGGCTGGCTTGTGGTCAGCACTGCGTTTGGCGGGGTGCACACCAACAGGCGGTGACTGAATGTGCCAGTCACCGACTGGGTCATGATCGGCAAAGCATAGTCAATCCTCATTTCCGTGGGATGGGCCGGTCAGCCGACCGCGGGCGGCCCTTTCCGCCGCCGGGATCGCCAATTCTCCGATTCGAACCCTGGACCCGGGCTGACCGAATAGCCTTTTTCGACGAAGACCTCGGGATCGTTCTCCGTCGAAACCCGGACATTCGTGCATCGACCCTCTCGGAGGGCGCCAACCATCCACTATAGAAAAGATATAGCCGCGCATGTTAATGCCGAAAAATTCGCGGCATCTGGCCGCGATCCTGATCATTCGCCACGAGAAAACACCACACTGACCAGCGCAAATTGCCGATCCGGCGGCGCAGACACCGGACGCGCACCGGGTGGCCGCTCATTACTCCGGACGTATCCCCGGCGGCCCCGGTCGGAATCTGCGGCCGTCACCCTAGGGGTCGACGTGCGCATCTCTAGGGGTGTACGCCACTCCACCGTGCTTCGTAGGGTCGGGCCCCATCGGTTCGCCGTTCCCTTTCCATTGCACCGGGCGGGGGACGAATGTGGGTGCGCGGCGCCCCGGACGGACGGGAGGCGCCGGTGATCGGATCGGGCAGCGAACTGCTCCTTTCGATCGACGACGTGGTGGCGACCCGGAATCCGGACGGTGACCCCGTCCTGGTCGCACCGCATGTCCGCGTCCGGCCACCCGAGTCGGCCGCGGTGCCCGCGAACCGCCCCTGCCGCGTAGACCCCAATGCGCCCGGTGGTGCGGAACCGGGGCCCCGCGCCTTCCGGTCACCCCCTCTCGATCGGAGGTTGAGCTGATGTCTGTCGGGTTCGATGGTGGGCGGACCGTGGACGGCACGGTCGACGCCGAAACGCTGGACCTGGTGGGGGACCTGCGCCGGCCGACACTCTGGCCGGCCCGGGCCGCCTCGGTGCACCGGGTGCTGCCCTCCTGGCCGTCGAACGGCGGGCCGGGTGGCGACGTCGCCGCCCCGGCGCACCGGGTGCTGTCCCCCTGGCTGCCGGGCGGCGACGTCGTGGTGGCGGGGGTCGTGGCGGTGCTGGCCCGTTGGACGGCCCAGGAGCAGGTGGTGGTGGGCCTGGCGTCCGGTGGCGGCGGTTCGGCGCTGCGGGTGGACGTGACGGGTGATCCGGGTTTCGCCGAGCTGGTGACGCGGGTGCGCGCGGCGCTGGCGGCGCCGGTGGCCGTGGGCCGGGAGCCGGTGGGCCCGGTGGTGCTCGGGCTGGTGGACGCTCCGGTGGCGGACGCGGGGCCGGCAGTGGTGGACGTCGACCTCGTGATCGGTGTGGCCCCGGACGGGTCGGCGCTGCGGGTGGACTACGCGGCGGAGGGTTACTCGGCGCAGTGGGTGCGGGGCCTGGTGGACCAGGTCGTGGTGCTGGTCTCCGCCGGGTTGGCGGGGCCGGAGGTGGGGTTGTCGGCGTTGCCGTTGGTGGGCGATGCGGAGCGGGAGCGGTTGCTGGAGTGGGGCCGGGGCCCGGTGCGTGAGGTGCCGGGTGAGCCGATCCACGAGCTGGTGCTCAAGTGGGCGCGGCGCACGCCGGAGGCGGTGGCGGGTGTCGCGGGCGGTGAGGTGTTGACGTACGGGGAACTGGACCGCCGGTCGGCCGCGCTGGCGGCGTATCTGCGGTCGGTGGGCGTGGGTGCCGGTGACGTGGTGTCGCTGGCGCTGGAACGCGGACTGTGGTCGCTGGTGGCGACGACGGGGGTGTTGCGGGCGGGCGCGGCGTACACGCCGATGGACGTGTCGTGGCCGGTGGAGCGGATGCGGGTGTTGCTGGCCGACCACGGCGCGCGGGTGGTGTTGACCGTCGGTGCGGTGGCGCCCCGGATTCCCGGTGGCGACGGGGTGTCGGTGGTGGCGTTGGATGACGACTGGCCGGTGGTGCAGGCGGGTAAGCCGGTGGACCTGCCGGTGGTGCCGGCGTCCGCGCCGGCGTTCGTGATCTACACGTCGGGGTCGACGGGCACGCCGAAGGGTGTCGTGCTGACGCACGAGAGGCTGACGAACTTCCTGGCGTGGATGACCGACGAGTGCGCCATCGGCCCCGACAGCCGGATGCTGCATTCGGCGGCACCGGTCTTCGACGCCGCCTTCGGGGAGATCTTCGCGACGCTCACCGGTGGTGGCCGCGTCGTCGTCTGCTCCCGCGACGACCTGCTCGACGCGCGTCGGCTCACCGACCTCATCAACACCCACGACGTCACGCACACGTTCGGACCGGCCACCAACGTCGCCCCGCTCGATCCGGCCGCCTGCCCGGGTCTGCGCTGCATCATCTTCGGCGGCGAGGCCGTTCCGCCGCAGCTGGCCCAGCGGTGGTTGACGGCGGGCGCGCGGGTGGTGAACGCGTACGGGCCGGCGGAGATCGCCGTGGCGTGCACGTGGTTCGACGCCTCGGCGGGTTGGGGCGGCGCGTACGTGCCCATCGGCTGGCCCATGCCCAACCGGCAGATCCGCGTCGTCGACGCCAACCTCGACCTCGTCCCCGCAGGCGTACCCGGCGAAATCCTCATCACCGGCTTCGGGGTCGCCGACGGCTACCTCAACCGCCCCGAACTCACCGCCCAACGCTTCGTCACCGACCCGTACGGCGGCGGGACCGCCTACCGCAGCGGCGACCTCGGACGGTGGAACGCCACCGGCGCGCTGGAGATCCTTGGCCGGATGGACCACCAGGTCAAGGTCAACGGCATCCGCATCGAACTCGGCGAGATCGAGACCATCCTCGCCCAGCACCCCGACGTCGGCGCCGCCGTGGTCGTGCGCCGCGAGGACGACGGCACCGCCCGACTCGTCGCCTACGTCACCGGACGCAACGGCCGTACCCCCGCCGTCGGCGACCTGCGCGCACACGCCGCCAGCGTGCTCCCGTCCTACATGGTCCCCGCCGTCGTCATGGTCCTCGACCACTTCCCCGTCGGCGGCACCGGCAAGGTCGACCGGCGGGCCCTGCCCGTACCCGACACCCGACGCCCCGACCTCGGGGTGGAGTTCGTCGAGCCGGCGACGAACGAGGAGCGCCTCGTCGCCGCGGTGTTCGCGACAGTCCTCGGCATCGACCGGGTCGGCACGCGCGACAGCTTCTTCGACCTGGGTGGCACGTCGTTGCAGTCGGCGGCGGTGGCGACGCGCATCGACGAGGCCGCCGACGTCGTCGTGCCCGTCTCGCAGATCCACCGCACCCCCACCCCGCAGGCGCTGGCCCACTGGCTGACCACCGCGCCCCGCCGTCCGGACGCCGGCTTGACCGCCGGGCAGGCCCGTCAGCGTCCCGGCCCGGTTCCCCTCGCGCAGCAGGTCGCGAAGTGCCTGATGTCGCCGCTGGAGGTCGTCGTCCCGGTCACCTGGTGGATCGAGGGTGAGCTGGACCTGCGGGCGCTGATGGCGGCGCTGGGCGACGTGCACCGCCGGCACGAGGCCCTGCACGCCCGCTACCGGCGGACGGCTCCCCCGGTGGCGCTCGTCCCGCCGAACCCGGCGATGCCCCAGCTGCGGCTGCTCACCGACGCCGCCAGCGAGCAGGAGGCCCTCGACCAGCTCGCCGAGGCGGTGCAGCAGCCGCTCGACTACACCCAGGGCCGCGTCTGGCGGGCCGCCCTGATCCGGGAGAAGTCGACCGGGCGGGTCCTGTTCGGCGTGGGCATCCACCACATCGCCTTCGACGGCTGGTCGTACGCGCTGCTGGTGCGGGACCTGAGCCACGCCTACGCGGCGCGGTTGTCGGGCGCGGCCCCCGAGTGGGCGCGGCCGGCGCCGACGCTGCGCCAGTCGTACGAGGAGTACGCCCGGCTGCGCGACGCCGCCGACCTCGACGCGCAGCGGGCCTACTGGCGCGAACACCTGCGCGGCCTGCCCCGCCAGGGCCGGGGCGACGCCACGGCACCGCTGGAGCAGGCGCTGGCGTGGGGTCCGAAGGCCGGGCACATCGTCACCGTCACGCCGGAGGTCATGCGGCGCTGGGACCGGGCCGCCCGGGAGCAGCGGTTCAGCCGGTCCAGCTACTTCGTCGCGGCGTTCGCCTCCGCGCTGCGCGCCGTCCATCAGCAGGACGACATCGGCCTGCTGATGGTGGTGGCCAAGCGGGGCAGCCGCGTCCTCGACTCCGCCTTCACCACCCGGCTGAACCTGAACTGCGTCCGGGTGCGCTTCGACGGGCCGGAGGACGACAAGCTCGTCCTGCGGGTCAACGAGACGATCAGCGACCTCATGCGGGCCCAGGACGTCCCCTTCGCGGAGACCGCCGACGACCCCGCCGCCGGGCTCTCCGGCGAGGTGGTCGCCAGCCTGCCGACCTTCGTGTTCCAGGACAACGTGGTGCTTCCGCTGGAACTGCCCGGCTGCCGGGCCGAGGAGGTCGTCGACCCGTACGCCCGGGAGGTGCCCAACGGGCTCACGGTCGAGGTGCTTCCCCGCGCCGACCACGCCCTCCTGCGCGTCACCATCCGCACCGACTACCTGCCGTACAGCTTCGCCGAGGAGCTGAACGGGCACATGCTGCGCTTCCTCGAAGCCGGGCCCGCGGTGTCCCCCGCCGCTGGCTGAGCGTCCGTACCCCATCGAACTGCTCTCCCATGCCGACGGCGCGGAAGGCCGCGTCCCCGGCAGTCCTGCTTCTACTGCCCCGGGGTACCCGTGCGGGTGCCGCCGGCCCTGATCGGAGGTTGGCTCATGTCTGTCGGGTTCGTTGGTGGTCAGGCACAGGCCACGGGTCTCGCCGGGCCCGGTACCGACTTCGAGGCCCTCGACCTCATGGGCGACCTGCGTCGGCCGCTGGGATGGCCGGCCCGGGCGGCGTCGCAGGTGCGGACCATGCAGCTGCCCGTCCCGGCCGGCGCGGAGCCGGCCGGGACGGTGGTCCTGGCGGGACTCGTCGGGGTGCTGGCCCGCTACACCGGTCAGGAGGAGGTGGTGCTGGGCCGGTCCTCGGGGGGATCGGCGGTCCGGGTAGGTGTGGCGGACGATCCGGCGTTCGGTGACCTGGTGAGCCGGGTAGGTGCGGCGTGGGCCGCGCCGGTGGTGACCGCCGGTGTGCTGGGTCCGGTGGCGGTGAGCCTGGTCGACGGCCCGGTGGCCGAGGTGGGTCCGGAGGTGGTGGACGTCGACCTGGTGGTGACCGTCGCCTCGGACGGCTCCGGGCTGCGTGTCGATTACGCGGCGGAGGGTTTCTCCACCGACTGGGCACGGGGCCTGCTGGACCAGATCGGGACGCTGCTGTCGGCCGGGTTGCGGGAACCCGACGTCCCGCTGTCCGGGTTGCCGTTGTTGGGCACGGCCGAGCGGGACCGGCTGCTCGCATGGGGCCGGGGTCCGAGCTGCCCGGTGCCGGGCGAGCCCCTGCACGAACTGGTGCTGGAGTGGGCACGCCGGACGCCGGACGCGGTCGCGGGTGTCGCCGACGGCGAGGTCGTCACGTACGGGGAACTGGCCCGCCGCTCCGAACTACTGGCCCGCTACCTGCGCGCGGTCGGGGTCGGGGACGGGGACGTGGTGTCGCTGGCGTTGGACCGCAGCATGTGGACCCTCGTCGCCACCCTGGCGGTGCTGCGGGCGGGAGCGGCCTACACGCCGATGGACGTGTCGTGGCCGGCGGAGCGGATGAAGATGCTCCTGGCCGACCACGGTGCCCAGGTCGTGCTCACCGTCGGCGAGGTCACCCACCGCATCCCCCGCCCCGACGGCGTGCGGGTGGTCGCCCTGGACCAGGACTGGCCCGCTGTGGAGGCGGTCGAAGCGATCGACCTGCCGGTGGTGGACGCCTCCCAGCCGGCGTTCGTGATCTACACGTCCGGATCGACCGGGACGCCGAAGGGCGTCGTGCTGTCCCACGACAAGCTGACGAACTTCGTCACCTGGATGCGCGACGAGTGCGCGGTCGGCCCGGACAGCCGGATGCTGCACTGCTGCGCCCCGGTCTTCGACGTGGCCCTGGGCGAGATCTACACCGCGCTGACCTCCGGCGCCCGCGTCGTGGTCTGCTCGCGTGACGACCTGCTCGACGCCCGCCGGCTGACGGAGCTGATCGCCAAGGAGCAGACCACCCACGCGTTCTGCCCACCCACCAACCTCGCCGCCGTCGACCCGGCCGACTGCCCGAGCATGTCCTGCGTGACCCTCGCCGGGGAACCCATCCCGCCCCGCATGGCCCAACGGTGGATGGCCGCCGGCACCCGCCTGATCAACGCCTACGGCCCCGCCGAGGCATCCGTCGCCTGCACGTGGTTCGACGCCAAGGCCGGCTGGGGTGGCGCGTACGTGCCGATCGGCTGGCCCATGCCCAACCGCCAGATCCGCGTCGTCGACGCCGCACTCGAACTGGTCCCCATGGGAGTCCCCGGCGAGATCCTCATCACTGGCGCCGGGGTCGCCGACAGCTACCTCAACCGCCCCGACCTGACCGCGCAACGGTTCGTCACCGACCCGTACGGCGGCGGGGTCGCCTACCGCACCGGCGACCTGGGCCGGTGGAACGCCTCCGGGGCGCTGGAGATCCTCGCCCGGATGGACCACCAGGTAAAGGTCAACGGCATCCGCATCGAACTCGGCGAGATCGAAGCCGTCCTCGAACAGCACCCGGGCGTCGGCACGGCCGTGGTCGTCCGCCGCGAGGACCGGGGCGTCGCCCGGCTGGTCGGTTACGTGACCGGGCGCGATGGCCGGGCCCCGGCCGTGAGCGAACTGCGGGAGCACGCCGCGACGGTGCTGCCCTCGTACATGGTCCCCGCCGTGATCATGGTGCTCGACCGGTTCCCCGTCGGCGGCACGGGGAAGATCAACCGGCGGGCCCTTCCGGAACCGGGCTCGCAGCGCCCGGACCTCGGCGTGGCCTACGTCGAAGCCGCGACCGCCGAGGAACGGCTGGTCACAGGCGTGTTCGCCACCGTACTCGATATCGATCCCATCGGCACCGAGGACAGCTTCTTCGCCCTCGGCGGCACCTCCCTGCAATCCGCCGCCGTCGCCGCCGCCATCGACGAGGCCGCCGACGTCGTCGTACCCGTCTCGCAGATCCACCGCACCCCCACCCCACACGGGCTGGCCCGCTGGCTCGCCACCGCACCCCGCCGGCCCCGAGCCGAACCGGAACCGCCCGTCACCGGACGCCCCGCCCCGACCGGGCCCGTCCCGCTGACCCCGTCGGTCGCCAAGTGTCTCGTGCTGCCGTTCGAGCTGGTCTGTCCGACCACCTGGTGGATCGAGGGCGAGTTGGACCTGCGCGCGCTGATGGCGGCGCTGGGCGACGTGCACCGGCGGCACGAGGCGTTGTACGCCCGCTACCGGCGGGTGGACCCGCCCGTGGCGATCATCCCGCCGAACCCGGGGATGCCCCAGCTCCGGCTGCTCACCGACGCCGCGAGCGAACAGGAAGCGCTCGACCAACTCGCCGAGGCGGTGCAGCAGCCGCTGGACTACACCCAGGGCCGCAACTGGCGGGCCGCCCTGATCCGCAACAAGACCACGAACCGGATCCTGTTCGGCGTCGGCATCCACCACATCGCCTTCGACGGCTGGTCACACGCCCTCCTCGTTCGCGACCTCAGCCACGCCTACGCCGCCCGGGTGTCCGGCACGGCCCCGGTGTGGGCGCGACCCGCGCCCACCCTCCGCCAGTCGTACGACGAATACACCCGGCTCCGCGAGGCCGCCGACCTCGACGCGCAGCGGGCCTACTGGCGCGAACAGTTGCGCGGGCTCGCCCGTCAGGGCGAGGGCCGACCTCAAGAGCTCCTGGAGCAGACCCCGATGTGGGGTCCCAGGACGGGGCACATCGTCGCCGTATCCGCCGACGTGTTGGACCGCTGGGACCGGGCCGGCCGCGAACAGCGGTTCAGCCGCTCCACCTACTTCGCCGCCGCCTATGCCTCCGCGCTGCGCACCATCCACCAGCAGGACGACATCGCCCTGCTGATGATCGTCGCGCAGCGCGGCAGCCGGATCCTCGACTCCGCCTTCACCAGCAGGATCGGTTCCAACTGCCTCCGGGTCCGGTTCGACAGGCCCGAGAAGAACCTCGTCCGGGCCCTCCAGCAGACCGTGGACCAGCTGATGGCAGCCCAGGACGTCACCTTCCTGGAGATGACCACCGACCCGGTCCTCGGGATGCCCCGCGAGGTGATCAACAGCCTGCCCTCCTTTGCCTACCAGGACAACCTCGTCCTCCCGCTGGAGCTGCCCGGCTGCCGGACCGAGGAGGTCGTCGACCCGTACGCCCGGGAGTGGTCGGGTGGCTGTGTCGCCGAGGTCCTGCCCGGTAACGGGGGCGCCCTGCTTCGCGTCACCATCCGCACCGATCTGGTCCCGACCCCGGTCGCCGAGATGTTGGCCACCAACATGCTGCGCTTCCTGGAGGCCGGACCGGAGGCCGCCGACCAGGCGGACTGAGCGGCCCTCGCCAGACGCCGCCTCGGCCCGCCACCGTCACGCCGACGGTGGCGGGCCGGTCGCGGAGCGAGAGGACGCCGGGCGGCCGAGCGGGAGTACCACACCTGGGTGCGACGGAAAGGTGAGCGGCATCGGCGGATCTTCGCACCCGCCCGAGGTCGCGTCAGGCAGGGCTCGCCCTGGCGACCTGCGTGCGCGGAGGCGGGCGCCGGTGTTCAAGGGGCCCGGCGGGGCGAGGGCTGCCCGTGCGGGGTGCCGGACGAGCGTTTTCCGGTCTTGCCCCGGGTGCGCCTGCGCCCCGGGAGGGCTCCGGCTCTGGCGGCGGAACGCTTGGCTGGCCGCCGCCGGCGTGCGGATGTCGTTCGGGCGTGGTGGGCGACCGGCCGCCCGGCCAGCATGCAGAACACGGCGGTGACGACGAGGACAGCGGGCCCGACGATCCACATTCCACCGGCGTCGGTGAGCTCCTCGGGCAGGCGCGGGTCGACCAGGCCCTCGGGGTCCCGCACCACCGTGACGCGGTGCCCCACTGTGCCTTCCGGGTTGTCCGAGGCGCCGATGCTGCTCCCGGGCCACTGCCCCAGCTCCCCGGCAATGCGCCGACCGTCCGGATCGGCGAGGGTGTAATAGAGGTGACGACCGTCTTCCTGGCCCTCGCGCACGGCGGTGACGGTGGCCTCGACCCGTTCGCCGCGATGCGTGAGCACCGCCGACCACAGGCCCTCGGCGGCCACGAACATGAGGAGGGCACCGACCACCCAGGCCGCGCACAGCAGGCCCATGCGGGGCGGTTCCGCGGGCCAGGTCACCAGCACCGCCAGCGCCAGGGCGGCACTCCACAGCAGGGTGCCGGGCCAAGCCACGATGTCGGCTCGGATCCAGGTTGTCCCCGCCAGGGCGCCGACCGCCCCGGCGACGGTGAACACTGCCAGGTACGCCGCCCCGAGCGGGTTCATCCACCAACGATCACCGATATGCCGCACGGCCGCAGCGTAGACCCGGGTGCACAACGGCCCAGGACCGCGCCACGGGCGTACGCGGCGGAGTGTGTCGTGGTCACGACGGGCAGCGGACCGGCCGGCCCGCGCGGCGATGTCCGCGTCAGCCTGGCATCGAGCGACCGGGGTCGGTCAGTGGACGAGGGCTGCCGGGCAGTGCGCGAGCAGCTCCGTCGGGGCGTGCACGACCAGGTCGGGGCCGGCGGCGAGCAGCGCGGCGACGTCCCCGCCGTGCCAGGTGGTGGCCACGGCGGTCGCCCCGGCGTCCCGGCCGCTGAGCAGGTCGATGACCGCGTCGCCGACCATCATCGCCTGGCTGGGCGGCACGTCGAGGTGGCCGAGCGCCTGGAGCACGATGTCCGGCGCGGGCTTGGGGCGGGCCACCTCGTCGGAGCCGATCACCTGGCCGAAGAGGCCCAGCACGCCGAGCTGGTCGAGCAGGGAGCGGGCCCGGGGGCCGGCCTTTCCGGTGGCGATCGCCATCCGGATCCCCCGGGAGTGCAGCGTCTCCAGGGTCTCCCGGACGCCGGGGAAGAGCGGCACCAGGTGGGCCATCCGGTAGCTCTCCCGGACGAACGGCTCCTCCATCTCCAGGGGCAGCCCCATCAGCCGCATGATGTCCGGGAAGTACCGGCCCATGTGCCGGTTGTACTCCTCGAACGGCGCCGGCCCGTCGCCCACCACCTCGGCGTACGCGATGCTGAACGCCTCACGCATGACGGCCGAGCTGTCGACGATGACGCCGTCGAGGTCGAACACGACCGCGCGGATCGGGCCGCGGCCCGGCGACGGCGGGGTCACCTCGAAGGTGGATGATGGATGGCTCATGGCTGCTCCCGGAAGCGAGTGTGGCCGACGGTGGTTCTCACCTGTCGCGATGGCCCGCCAGCGCGTGCTGCCGCTCCGGCACGGTGGGCCGGGCGGACTGGTAGATCCGTTCGATGATGTCGATGGTCCGGCGGGCCTCGGCGACGGCCGCGCCCCGCGACGCCGGGTCGGCGAGCAGCGCGGGCAGCTCGTCGAGCTGGCGGTCGTACTCGGCGCCGATCGGCTCCTCGGGCAGCGGCAGCCGGACGGTCTCGCCGTCCCGGGTGCGGGTCAGCACCGGCGCCGGCTCCCGGTTGGGGCTGAAGCCGAACGTGCAGCGCAGCGTCGCCGACCCGGCGGCGCCGTGCACGGTGACGGTGGTGCGGTCCAGCGACTCGTGCGAGGCCCAGCAGGCGTGCAGGGCGACCGAGGCCCCCTCGGCGGTGAGCAGGAAGCCCCGGGCGGTGTCCTCGACGTCTCCGGGGGCGCGACCACCGGCGGCGGTGTCGCTGCGCCAGGCGGCGTGGGCCGCGCTGTCGTTGACGAAGTCGTCGGAGACGCTGCCGATGGCGTGGGTGACCCGGGTCGGGCCGAGCATCGGCAGCACCGTGTCGAGCAGGTGCCAGCCGAGGTCCACCAGCGCTCCCCCGCCCGAGAGGTCGCGCCGGGTGAACCAGCCGCCCGCGTCGGGCACCCCCCGGGCACGGACCCAGGCCACGTCGACGTGCCGGATCGGGCCCAGCTCGGCGGCCACCCCGGTCAGGGCCCGGATGTCGGCCCGGTAGCGGGCGGCGCTGCCGGCCAGCAGCACCGCGCCGCCGTCGCGTTCCGCGTCGGCCAGCAGGGTCGCCTCGGCGGAGGTCAGGCAGACCGGCTTCTCCAGGAACACCGGTACGCCCCGGCGCAGCAGCCGGACGGCGACGGTGGCGTGCAGGTGATTCGGTACGGCGACCACCACCAGGTCGACCGCCCCGGCGGGAAGGTCGTCGACGTCGGCGTACGCGGACGGGACGTCGTGGGTGGCACGGGCCCGGTCGCGTACGCCGGGCTCCGGGTCGACCACGGCGGTCACCTCGAAGCCCGGATGCGCGGCGAGCCGGGGCAGCCAGATCTCCCGCCCGGCCCACCCGAGGCCGACCACCGCGACCCGCACCGGTCGGTCGGGCGCGGCGGCCGGGGGCAGGGCCGTCATCCGGCGAGGACGTCGGCGAGCACGGCGGCGATCTCGTGCATCTGCTGCTCCGTGCCGAGCAGGGTGCGGTGGTGCAGCCAGATGCAGTCGGAGTGGATCTGCTCGACGTTGGGGCAGCGGGCCGCGATCGCCTCGACCGACTCGTCGGGAGCGCCGGCCTTCCAGAAGCCCTCGCACCGGTAGATCGCCCGGAACGCCACGAACGCCGGGACGCCCCGGGCGATGAGCGCGTCGACCACGGCGCGGCGGCGCTCGATGGTGATCCCGGGGACGCGGAACATCGCCATGTAGTGCGGGTTGCGGTCGGTACGGGGGTCGGTGGTCTGCGGCACCACGCCGGGGATCTCGGCGAGCAGGCTCGACAGCAGCGGCCAGCGCTGCTCGCGCAGCGCGATCTGGCCGTCCAGGCGGGACAGCTGGGCGCGCAGCACGGCGGCGGTGAACTCGCCCATCCGGTAGTTCGAGCCGGTGGTGCCGTGCAGGTAGTCCCGGTCGGTGCGGGGCCGGCCGCAGCTGTGCACGAGGAACGCCCGCTCGCGCAGCTCCTCGTCGGGGAAGAGCACCGCCCCGCCCTCACCGGCGGTCATCAGCTTGCCGTTCTGGAAGCTGAACGCGGCCACCGAGCCGAGCGCCCCGGACCGCTTGCCCTGCCACTGCGCGCCGTGGGCGTGCGCCGCGTCCTGGAGCACCGCCACCCCCGCGTCGGCGGCGAGCTTGTCCAGCGCGTCCATGTCGGCGAACTGGCCGGCCATGTGCACCGGCATGACGACCTTGGTGCGGGGGGTGATCGCGGCCTCGACGGCGGCCGGGTCGATGCAGTAGGTGTCGAGGTCGACGTCCACCGGCACGGCGACCGCGCCGAGGCGCTGCGCGGCCAGCGAGGACGAGATGAACGTGAAGGCCGGGACGATCACCTCGGTGCCCGGCCCGACGCCGAGCACCTCCAGGGCGACCTCGAGGGCGTGGGTGCCGTTGGTGACGGCCAGCGCGTGCGGCGTGCCGTGGTAGTCACCGAACTCCTTCTCGAAGGAGTCGACCTCGCTGCCGCCCATCCGCCACCACTGCCCCTGCTCGAGGGCGCGGATCAGTCCGGCGCGCTCCTCGTCGCCGAACTGCGGCCACTCGGGGAACTCCGACACCGTCGGGGGCTGACCACTCATGACTTCCCACTTCCCAACTCGGGCAGACCAGGGGCTTCGCCGGACCATCGGGCGGGACGACCGGGTACCGCCGGCACGCGGTCCGGGCGCACCGGGGCGCCGATGGCCGGTTCGAGGTAGGTGACGCTTCCGTTGGAGTCGGCGGCGTCGCTTCGGCAGGGAGGACGGTAACCGAAGCGGACGCGCGGTCACCGCCCCTAACAGCCCCTAGCCACCCCTTAGTCCGCCGCGCCACGGCCACCGCCGGTTCGCCCGACGTCGCGGGCGTTGTAAGACTGCGGTGGACCAGTCATCGGGCCTTGTCGGGACAGGGCCACGCCCCGCGAGGTGAAGCGTGTCGGACGTGTTGCTGCTGAACGGCCCGAACCTGGGCATCCTCGGCCGACGGGAGCCGGAGATCTACGGCACGGACACCCTGGACGACATCGAACGGGCCGTCGGCGAGGAAATCGCGGGACGGGGCTGGCGGGTGGTGGCCGAGCAGCACGACTGCGAGGGCGCCCTGATCCGCGCCATCCAGGACAACTACGACACCGTGGGCGCCATCGTCAACCCGGGCGCCCTGATGATCGCGGGCTGGAGCCTGCGCGACGCGCTGGCCAACTATCCCCGGCCCTTCGTCGAGGTACACCTGTCCAACGTCTGGGCCCGGGAGAGCTTCCGGCACGACTCGGTGATCGCCCCGCTGGCCAGCGGCGTCATCGTCGGGCTCGGGTCGCTGGGCTACCGCCTGGCCGCCCGCGCCCTCGTCGCGACCGTCCGATGACGATCCGGCACCGCACCGTCCGGCCTCATCGGCGTCGATGCGCCAGCGGTACGGTCGTCCGCACGTTCCGACTCTTCCCGAAGGACATCACGTGCACATTCCCATCCTCGTCCTGACCCTCATCCTCGCCGCGGTGTTCCTGGGCACCGCCGTGCCGAAGCTCACCGGGCAGGCGCAGATGCGCGAGCGGATGGACCACCTCGGCGTCTCGCCCGGGCTGACGCGCCTGCTCGGGGTGCTGGAACTCGCCGCGGTCGCCGGGCTGCTGCTCGGCCTGCTCTGGGCGCCGCTGGGCATCGCGGCGGCGATCGGCCTCGCCCTGCAGATGGTGGGCGCGGTGGTCTACCACGCCCGCGCGAAGGACCCGGCCCCGATGACCCTGACGCCGGTGATCTTCGCCCTCGCCGCGGTGGCGCTGGTGGTCCTGCACGTGCTCGAGGGCTGAGGCGCGGGCGTGACCGGTCCGCAGCGGGGCGACGGCGTGCTCGGTGTCGACGTCGGCGGCACCAAGGTGGCGCTGCGCGCGGAGGCGCCCGGACGGCCGGCGTACGACCGGACCTTCCGCTGGCCACGCGGCGCCGACCCGGCCGCGGACCTGGCCGCGCTGGCCGCCGAGGCGGACCGGCTGCGCGAGGCGTGGGGAACGGTGGGCGCGGTCGGGGTGGCGATGCCGGCAACCACGGACCCGGCGGGCACCGTCACCACCTGGCCCGGCCGGCCCGGCTGGGCGGGGCTGGACCTCGCCGGTGCGCTGCGCCGCATCTTCCCCGACGCCGCGACGGCCGTCGCCGACGACGGTGACCTCGCCGCGCTGGCCGAGGCCCGGCACGCCGGCCGGGACGACGTGGTCTACCTGGGCGTCGGCACCGGGATCGGCGGCGGCGTGGTGCTGGCGGGGCGGTCGGTGCCCGGCCGCTCCTCCGCCGAGATCGGCCACATGGTCGTCGCCCTCGACGGCGAGCGCTGCGACTGCGGCCGGCGCGGCTGTCTCCAGTCGATCGCGTCCGGCCCGGCCACCCTGCGCCGGGCGGGCGCCGGCCGCGGCGCCGAGGTGAGCTTCGACGACCTGCGGGCGGGGCTCGACGAGCGCCGGCCGTGGGCGGTGGCGGCGGTCGACGCGAGCTGCCGGGCGCTCGCGGCGGCGGTCGTGAGCCTCGGCGAGCTGCTGGATCCGGCGCTGGCCATCGTGGGCGGCGGGTTCGCCGCCGGTCTGCCCGACCTCGTGCCTCTCGTCGCCGAGCGGGCCCGCGCCGCCGGCCGGCCCGGGCGGCCGGCGCCACCTGTGCGGGCCGCCGCCCTGGGCGGACTGTCGTCCCTGCACGGCGCGGTGGAGCTGGCCCGTGGCCTGACCGCCCCGCCGGCCCCCGTGCGTTCCGTACCCACCCTGTAGAGGAGTTCAGCCATGGTCAGGATCGGTGTCATCGTCGGCAGCACGCGGCCCGGCCGCAAGGCCGACGCCGTGGGCCGCTGGGTGACCGACGTCGCCGCCAAGCGGGGCGACGCCACGGTCGAGCTGGTCGACATCGCCGACCACGACCTGCCGCACTTCGACGAGGTGCTGCCGCCGTCGATGGCGCCGTCGAGGCGCCCCGCCGTACGCCGCTGGGCGTCGACCGTCGCCGGGTTCGACGGCTTCGTCTTCGTCACCCCGGAGTACAACCACTCGATCCCGGGCGCGCTGAAGGACGCCGTCGACTTCCTGTTCAAGGAGTGGCAGCACGCCTCCGCCGGCCTGGTCAGCTACGGCGTGCACGGCGGCACTCGGGCCGCGGAGCACCTGCGGCTGGTGCTCGGGCAGCTCGGCGTGGCCGACGTCCGGTCCCAGGTCGCGCTCTCCCTGACGACGGACTTCGTCAACTTCCGCGACTTCCGGCCGGCGGCGCACCAGGAGCAGGCCCTCAACACCATGCTCGACGAGGTGGTCGCCTGGGCCGGCGCGCTCCGGACGCTCCGCCGGCCCTGACCCCGGCACCGTCCGGGGCCGACGCCGGCACCGACTGGCCCTGACCCCGGCACCGTCCGGCCCGGACGTCGACGCGGTGGGCCGGACGCCGACGCCGCGGCGGGCGGCGTCGGCTCGCCGGAGCGGAACGGGCCGGGTCGGCGCTCAGCCGGCCCGCTCGGCGCGGCGCAGCAGCGCGGCGGCCACGCAGCCGCCCGCGAAGACGGCGACGGCGCCGACCGTCTGCCCGGTCTCCAGGGCCGAGCGGAACGCGTCGGAGACGAGCGCGCGCTCCGGCTCGCTGCGCGCGGCGGCCAGCGCGGCGGGGAACGATCCGGCGCCGGCCACGGCGGCGGGCAGCAGCGCGGCGAAGCGGGCGTTGAGGATCGCGCCCAGCACGGCGACGCCGAGGCTGCTGCCGACCTCCGTCATGGTGCCGTCCACGCCCGCGCCCGCCCCGGCCTTCTCCGGCGGGATGGCGCTCATCACGGCCTCGACGATGGCCGGGTTGGCCACGGCGCAGCCGGCGCCCATCACCAGCAGGCCCGGCAGCAGCACCCCGTAGCCGTCCGACGGGGCGTGGGTGATCAGGGCGAGACCGGCGGCGAGCAGCGTCATGCCGAGGGCGATCGAGTACGCCAGCCCGAGCCGGTGGATCACCCGCGCGGCGACGCCGCCCACGTTCAGCAGGACGATGGAGAGCGCGAACGGCATCATCCGCAGCCCCGCCTCCCAGGCCGGGTAGCCGCGGACGAACTGGAGGTGCTGGGTGAGCAGGAACAGCGCGCCGGTGGCGCCGAAGGTGATCAGGACGACGCCGGAGACCGCGCCCACGAAGCGCGGGTTGCGGAAGAAGTGCATGTCCAGCATGGGGTCGGCGACCCGCCGTTCCCAGGCCACGAAGGCGGCGATCAGGAGCACCCCGCCAACCGCCGCGCCGAGCACCGGGGCGGCGGTCCAGCCGTGTTCCGGCCGGGCGATGATCGCGTAGACGACCGCGGTCAGGCCGGCCGTGGAGAGCAGCACCCCGCCCAGGTCGAGCCGGCCGCCGGCCGGCTGGCGCGACTCGGGCACCAGCGCCCAGGCCGCCACCAGGCAGACCAGCACGATAGGGACGTTGACCAGGAAGATCGCCCCCCACGGCAGGTGGGCGAGGACGAGCCCACCGAAGGGCGGCCCGGCCGCGAAGCCCAGCGCGCTCGCCGCCGCCCAGAGGCCGATCGCCCGGGACCGCTCGGCGTCGTCGAAGACCTGCATCGCCACCGCCAGGGTGGCGGTGACCAGCAGCGCGCCGCCGATCCCCATGCCGGCGCGGGCCGCGATGAGCTGGCCGCTGGACTGGGACAGCCCGGCGGCCAGCGACCCGAGCCCGAACAGCACGAGGCCGGCCAGCAGCATCCGGCGGCGGCCGTACCGGTCGGCGGCGCTGCCCGCGGTAAGCAGCAGACCGCACTGGACCAGCGCGTACGCGTTGATCATCCACTGCACGTCGGCGGTGCTGGCGGCCAGCTCGGTCGTGAGCACGGGGATCGCCACGGTCAGCACCGTGTTGTCGAGCACCACGGTGACCTGCGCGAGGCAGAGCACGGCGAGGATCAGCCACCGGCCCCGCACCCGACCGTCCGCGCCGCCGGCCGGCGCCCCGGTGGGGGGCGCGAGCGTCGTCGTCATCGGGCGGCCGGGGCGAAGCGGGCGATGGGGTTGGTCAGGGTGCCGACGAGTTGCAGCGCGGCCGACGGGTCGGCGAGGTCGACCATCTGCTGGTTGTTGCGCAGCTGGAGCCGGTTCAGGCAGGACAGCGCGAACTCCGGGGCGAACAGGTCATAGCGCCGCAGCCGCTCGGCCAGGTGCGGGACGCTGTCGGCGTAGTCGGCGGCGCACCCGGCGACCGTCCGCCAGAAGGTCTCCTCGTCGAGGACGCCCTCGGTGACGAGGATGGCGCTGAGGTAGCGCAGGAAGCCGTCGAAGACGTCGGTGAAGATGGACAGCAGCTTCATGTCCTCCGGCACGTCGGCCCTGACCCGTTCGACCAGCGGGGGCAGGTCGGCGTCCGGGTCCATCACCACGATCTCCTCGGCGATGTCCTTGAAGATCGCCCGCTCGACCGTCCCGCCGTCCAGGACGAGGATGACGTTCTCGCCGTGCGGCATGAACGCCAGGTCGTGGGCGTAGAAGCTGTGCAGCAGCGGGGTGAGGTAGGCGTCGAGGTAGCGCCGCAGCCACGCCTGCGGCGCCAGCCCCGACCGGGCGATGAGCGCGGCGGCGAACGAGCGGCCCTCGCGGTCGGTGTGCAGCAGGGACGCCATCGTGGCCAGGCGCCGGCCCGGCTCCAGCGCGGGCACCGGACTCTCCCGCCACAGGGCCGCCAGCATCTTGCGGTACGGGGAGTACCGGTCGGTCGCCGCCTCGTACTCCAGGTGCCGGTACCCGACGGCGGCCCGCTCGCGGATGATCGTCAGCCCGGTGCGCTTGAGGACCTCGTCGCCGTCGATCAGCTCGGCGAGCCAGTCGTTGATGGCCGGGGTGGCCGCCATGTACGCGGCCGACAGCCCCCGCATGAAGCCCATGTTCAGCACGGACAGCGCGGTCTTGACGTAGTGCCGCGACGGGTCGGTGACGTTGAAGAAGGTGCGGATGGACTGCTGGGCCAGGTACTCGTCGGGGCCGGGGCCGAGGCACACCAGCCGGCGCTGCGCCACTTCGGCGGCGAACGTGACGGAGATCCGGTTCCACCACTGCCACGGGTGCACCGGGATGAGCAGGTAGTCGGCCGGGTCGAGGCCGAGCCCGGTCAGGGTCTCGGCGAACCCGGCGCGGGTCTCCTCGTCGAGTTCGGCGCGGATCAGGGTGTCGTAGTCGAGGTCGGCGGCGCAGCTGAAGCTCGTCCGGTCCCGGTGCCCGGCCACCCAGAGCAGCCGCAGCGGCTGGCCCGCCTCCGGGGCGTACGCCCGGTATTCGTCGACGCCGAAGCCGATGCGGCCGTTGTTGGCGACGAAGCCCGGGTGGCCCTCGGTCATCTGGGTCTCGATGGCCTGGAAGTCCGCGTCGGCGAGCTCGGCGGCGCTGACCGCCGGCTTGTCGAGCTTGTACGCGGTGCTGGCCAGCGTGGAGCTGATCTCCTCCAGGTAGACGGGGAGGATCGCATCGCTCAGCCCGAGCGCCCCGCGCAGGTCGAGGCAGAACTCCAGGGCGTCCAGCGGCAGCTCGGCGTCGCCGCGGTGGCGGGTGATGCTGTCGGCGTCGATGCGCCAGTGGTCCAGGGCCAGCAGGCTCGCGGTGAACCGGTAGACGACCTCGCCGTCGTCGCCGCGCACCTGGTACCGCCGCTCCCCCGCCACGGAGCCGGCGGAAGCGGGCTCGCCGGCCTGGTCGGCGTCGAGCGGCTCGGGCGCGAGCAGGCGCTCGTGGGCGAACTCGGCCAGCGCCTTGCGGACCAGCAGCCGGTTGGCGTGCGCCCAGTTGGCGGGCGTCAGGTGGGCCACGGATGCGAGCGGGTTCACGCGGGCACGTCTCCTCGGGTTGCGGCGTGGAACTGGTCACGGGTGCAGACGCTGAGCAGCGCGTCCTTCTCGGGTTTGCGGATCGGGCCGACGACGGTGAAGCCGACGGCCGCGTTGAGCGCGTGCACCGCCGTGTTGCGCACGTCGGGCTCCACGACGACGCGGCGGGTGGCCGGGTCGGCGAAGAGCCACGCCATCACCGTGGTGATCACCGCCCGGGTGAAGCCGTGCACGGGGGCGTCGGCGGGGGCGCAGAGGAAGTGCATGCCGACGTCGCCGTCGGCCGCGTCGTACAGGCCGACGAGTTCGACGTGGGCGGGGTCGTACCGCTCGGCGAGGAAGGCCGGTCGACCCTCGTGCAGGCCGAGGAACGCGTCGTGGTGCGGGTGCGCGGCGATCCGCCGGTACTCCTCGGCGACCCGGGCCACGTCGGCGTCCTGCATGAGCCAGAACGCCGCCTTCGGGTGGGTCACCCAGCGGTGCAGCAGCGGCGCGTCGGCGTCCGGGTCGAGCGTACGCAGGGCGAACTCGCCGAGCCGGCCGTCGACGCGGTGGTGCACGACGTCGGTCACGACGCGGCCCCGGCCGGCACGCCGAACTCCTGGAAGGCGATGCCCTTCTCGATCGGGTAGTGCTCGCGGCCCAGCAGCTCGCGGATGATCCACGAGTTGCGGTACGGGCCCATGCCCAGGTCGGGCGAGGTGACGCTGTGCGTGTGGGTGCCGGCGTTCTGCAGGAAGATGCCCCGGCCGGTGTGGTCGATGCTGTAGTTGCGGGCCACGTCGAAGCGCCCGTGCGCGTCCCAGCGGATCCGGTCGCGCACCGGCTCCAGGAACTCCGGCACCCGGTAGTGGTAGCCGGTCGCCAGCACCAGTCCCTCGGTGTCCAGCGTGAAGTCGCGCTCCTGCTCGACGTTGCGCAGCCCCAGCGTGTACGTCCCGCTCGCCTCGTCGTGGGTGGCGGTGGTCAGCGCGGTGTTGGTCAGCAGCCGGGTGCGGACCGGGCCGGGGATGCTCTTGGCGTAGAGCAGGTCGTAGATCTCGTTGATCAGGTCGGCGTTGATGCCCTTGAACAGCCCCTTCTGCTCGGACTCCAGCCGGTAGCGGGTGGGCTCCGGCAGGGCGTGGAAGTAGTCCACGTAGTCCGGCGAGGTCATCTCAAGGGTGAGCTTGGTGTATTCGAGGGGGAAGAACCGGGGCGAGCGGGTCACCCAGTTGAGCTGGTAGCCGCACGTGTCGATGTCGCCGAGCAGGTCGTGGTAGATCTCGGCCGCGCTCTGCCCGCTGCCGACGACGGTGATGCTCCGCTTCGCGCGCAGCGCCGCCCGGTGCTCCAGGTATTGCGAGTTGTGGATCGCGTCGCCGCCGAGGCCCGCGCAGGCCTCCGGCACGTACGGCGGGGTGCCGGTGCCGAGCACCAGGTGCCGGGCCCGGTAGGTGACCGGCTCCCCCGTGGCCGCCACCGCGGCCGTGACGATGTAGTGCCCGTCGGCCGGGTCGAACTCGACCGCCGTGACCTGCTGCCCGAACCGGACGCTGCCCAGCTTGCCGGCGGCCCAGCGGCAGTAGTCGTCGTACTCGCTGCGCAGGGGGAAGAAGCTCTCCCGGATGTAGAACGGATACAGCCGCCCGGACTCCTTGAGGTAGCTCAGGAACGAGTACGGCGAGGTCGGGTCGGCGAGCGTGACCAGATCGGCGATGAACGGCGTCTGGAGCCGGGTCGACTCCAGCAGCATCCCCGGATGCCAGCTGAAGGCGTCCCGCGCCTCCAGGAAGATGCCGTCGAGCTCGTCGATCGGCTCGGTCAGGCAGGCCAGGCCCAGGTTGTACGGGCCCAGCCCGACGGCGATGAAGTCGTGCGTCGACATGCGGTTCTCCAGAGCGGGGGGGGCGGATCGTCAGCCGACGGGGCAGGACAGCTCGGCGGCGGCCCTGGTCTGGGCGTACCAGCCGGCGTGTTCGGCGAGGAGGTCGAGGACGTGGGCGATGTCGTCCATCGTGGTCTCGGGGTTGAGCAGGGTGAGCTTGAGGTAGTGCGCGCCGTCGACCTTGGTCCCGGCGACGAGCCCGGCGCCGGAGGCGGCCAGCGCCTCGCGGGCGTACAGGTTGGCGTCGTCGACGACCTCCCGGCCGGCGGCGGCCGGCAGGTAGCGGAAGACCACGGTGCTCAGCTGCGAGCGGGTCACCACCTCGAAGCGGGGGTCCCCGCTGAGCAGCTGCCACGCGGCGGCGGCCCGGTCGACCACCTCGTCGAAGAGCTCGCCGATCGCGTCCGGCCCCATGATCCGCAGGGTCAGCCAGAGCTTCAGGGCGTCGAAGCGGCGGGTGGTCTGGATGCTCTTGTCGACCTGGTTGGGGATGCGCTGCTCGACCATCCGCGCCGGGTTGAGGTAGTCGGCGTGCCAGGTGGCGTGCCGCAGCACACGCCGGTCGCGCACCAGCAGCGCGCTGGAGCTGACCGGCTGGAAGAACGACTTGTGGTAGTCGACGGTGACCGAGTCGGCCCGCTCGATGCCGTCGAGCAGGTGCCGCCGGGTCGGCGACACCAGCAGCCCGCAGCCGTACGCGGCGTCGACGTGCAGCCAGACGCCGGCGGCGGCGCAGATGTCGGCGATCTGCGGCAGCGGGTCGATGGTGCCGAAGTCGGTGGTGCCGGCGGTGGCGACGACGGCCATCACCGTCAGCCCCTCCTCCCGGCACCGGGCGATCTCCCGGGCCAGGTCGGCGGTGCGCATCCGCCGGTCGGCGTCGGTGGGGACGGTGACCACCGCGTCGGCGCCGAGGCCGAGCAGCTTGGCCGCCTTCTGCACGCTGAAGTGGCCGGCCGCCGAGGTGATGATGCGCAGTCGGGACAGCAGCTCCGGACGGGACTGCCGCTCGGTCGTCCGGCCGACGAGGTTCGCGCAGGTCTCCTCGCGGGCCAGCAGCATCGCCTGGAGGTTGGACTGGGTGCCGCCGCTGGTGAAGATGCCGTCGGCCGCCGGCCCCAGGCCGATCCGGTCGGCCGTCCAGTCGATGAGCCGGCGCTCGATCAGGGTGCCGCCGGCGCTCTGGTCCCAGGTGTCCAGCGAGGAGTTGACGGCGGTGAGCACCGCCTCGCCGAGCAGCGCGGGGATGACCACCGGGCAGTTGAGGTGCGCGAGGTAGCGGGGGTGGTGGAAGTAGACGGCGTCGCGCAGGTAGACGTCGTGCAGCTCGTCGAGCGCGGCGCCGCTGTCGCCCAGCGGCCGGTCCAGGTCGATGCCGGCGACCCGCGGCACCAGCTCGTCCGGTGTCACGCCGGTGAACGGCCGGTCCACCTCGGCCATCCGGGTCGCGACCCGGCCGATCCCCTCGGCCAGCACGCGCCGGTAGTCCTCCACCGTGCCGGCGGTGAAGAGGTGGGCGCGGGCGCCGTGGGAGGCGGGGGTCACCCCGGTCGTAGGCACCTGGACGGTGGGTCCGGGCAGGCTCATGCGGGTCCTCAACGGTCGGGAATGGACGGTACGGCGAGATGGCGGGACGTCACCATCCGCCCGCAGTCGGTGATCGAGCGAGCTTAGGTTACCCTAACCTAAGGATGTGTCAACATCGTCGCCTACATTGAGCGACATCACTCAGCCGGGCACCTTCGACAACTCGCGCTCCCCCGGCGCCGCAACGGATCGGGGCGGGAACCGCCGCTGGTGCCCGAGGCCCAGCGCGACGCCGAGCGCCACCAGGACGACGGAGGCCACCGCCACCGCGGGATAGCCGAACACCTCGGCCGCGGCCAGCGCGACGGAGGCCGCCACGAACGAGCAGACCAGCCCGAACGACGACAGCACCGTGAAGTCCGTACCGCCGGTGCCGGGCCGGGAGTAGTCCATGTTGACCGTGTAGAGCACGACGTTGGCGATCGTGTAGGCGGCCATGAAGCAGCAGAGCGCGGCGACCGTCCCGGCGAGCGGGGCCCGGCCGTTCAGCAACGGCAGCAGCATCGCCGTGGACAGCGCGAGCGCCACTCCCCCGGCGACGAGCACGCGAGCCCGCCCGAACCGGCCGATCGCGGCCCCGGAGACCAGACCGGCCACGATGGCCGGCAGGCTGGTCACCACGCCGGTCACCACGCCGATGCGCGCCAGGGACCAGTCCGCGTCCACCAGGGCCGGCGTCACCAGGGCGTACGTCGCGCCCGCGCCGATGTAGACCAGCGGCACCACGCCGAAAGTCCACCGGCGGCAGCCGGGCTGACCCAGCACCGACAGCAGCGCCCGGTACGCCGCACCGGCGCTGGCGACGCGGTCGGTGCGGTCCGGCTCGCGGAACCGCCACACCACCAGCAGGCCGACGGCGGTCAGGGCGGCGAGCAGCAGGATCGCGGGCGCCCAGCCGAACCGGTCGTAGACGACCACGCAGGCGCCGCCGCCGAGCAGGTTGCCGACGTAGCTCGCGGCGACCTGGATGCCGTTGCCGGTGCCCCGCGAGCGCTCGGAGAGCAGCCGGACGGCGACGGCGTCGACGGCGATGTCCTGCGTCGCGGAGAGGAACACGTACGCGACGCAGATCGCGACGACCGGGCCGAGCTGCGCGGCCGGGCGGTCGAACGGCAGCAGCGCCAGCAGGGCCAGCACCAGGCCGCCCTGGAGCACCAGCAGCCAGGACCGGTAGTGCCCACGGTGGCGGGAGCCGTACCGGTCGAGGACGGGCGCCCAGAGGAACTTGATCGGCCAGACCAGGCCGACGAACTGCAACAGCGCCAGCGTGTCGAGGGAGGTGCCGCCGTCGCGCAGGATGGCGGTCAGCCCGACGGTGATGAAGCCGATGCCGAGGTACTGCGTGACGTAGAGGGCGGTCAGCGTGCCGAGCCGACCTCTCACCTGGCGCTCCAGTAGGCCAGCGAGGTGAGCTGGTGCTTGCCGACGCCCAGGTTCCGGCGCACGTGCTTGGTGATGCCGCGCGTGCTGGCCGCCTCGCAGGCCACCCAGTAGTGGGCGTCCTCGGCGGCGGGCAGGGCCGCGCAGACCGTCTCGACCAGGTGCTGGCCCTCGTCGCGGCGCGGCACCCAGGTGACCTGGTGCCTGGCGTGCGCGCGCGGCCCCAGCTCCTTCTCGCCCTCGTGGGCGTACTCCAGCCAGACCGTCGCCGGGGTGTCGGGGGCCGCGGCGAGCAGGCTGTTCACCGCCGGGAGCGAGGCGGCGTCGCCCACCAGGTAAAGGTGCTGCGGGGCGGGGTCCGGCAGGTTGAAGGCGGTGCCCTGCACGGTGGCCTCGATGGTGTCGCCGACCTGGGCGGCGGCGGCCCACCGGGCGGCGCAGCCGTCGTGGATGGCGAACTCCAGGTCGAAGCGGCCGGTCTCCGGGTCGGGGTCGACGAGGGTGTACGCGCGCTGGTGCGGCTTGCCGTCGTTGTCGAACCACAGCCGCACCCACATGGTGGGGTGCACGCCGCACGCCTCCAGCAGCCCGCCGCCGTCCATGCGCAGTCGACGGTAGCGCTCGCCGACGGCCTCGGTGCCGAGCACGGTCAGCCGGAATTCGCGACCGCCCATCGCCTTGAGCACCAGGGCTTCCCAGTTTCGCTTCACGCACCCCTCCAGGTAAGGTCTGCCTCAGTTAGGGGAGGGTAGCCTAAGTTGACATTCCTGTGGCAGGCGGGACGACCGCCCATCCGCCCGGCGCGACGATGACCGGCGTCCATCGCGACCGGTGGGGTGTGCCGCACCTGAGCGCCGACAGCGTCGACGGCCTCGCCCGGTTGCAGGGGCGGGTCGCCGCCGTCGACCGGGCCTGGCAGATCGAAGTGGAACGGTGGCGCTCCGAGGGCCGGCTCGCCGAGCACGTCGGCCCCGCCGAGCTGGGCTGGGACCGCTTCGCCCGCCGGGCCCGCCTCGACGACACCGCCCGACGCTGCTTCGAGGGGCTCGCCCCCGCCACCCGGCGGTGGGTCGGCGCCTACGTCGACGGGGTCAACGAGGGACTCGCCGAGGGCGCCGCCGCGGCACCCGAGTTCGCGACGGTCGGCTGCGCCCCGGGCCGGTGGCGGCCGTGGTCGCCGCTGGGGGTCTTCCTCGTCCAGCACGTGCTCTTCTCCACCTTCCCCAACAAGCTGTGGCACGCCCACGTCGCCGCCACCCTCGGCCCGTCCGCGACCGACCTGTTCGCCGTCGAGGGCCCCGACGGGTCGGGCAGCAACGCCTGGGCCGTGCCAGGCGACGCCGGCACCGGACGGGCGCCCGTCATCGCCGGCGACCCGCACCGCATCCTCGAACTGCCCGGCATCTACCACCAGGTGCGCCTCGCCTGCCCCGAGTTCGACGTGTTCGGCTTCGCGTTCCCCGGCGTGCCCGGCCTCCCCCACTTCGGGCACGCCGGCGAGGTCGCCTGGGCCGTCACCAACGCGATGGCCGACTACCAGGACCTCTACCGCGAACAGCTGCGCCGCGACGGCGACCGGGTGCTGGTCCGCGAGGCGGACGGCTGGGCGCCGGCGCACCGGCACGTCGAGCGGATCGAGGTCCGCGGCGGCGAAGCGGAGTCCGTCGAGGTGATCGAGACGCCGCGCGGGCCGGTCGTCGACCACGACCGGAGCACCGGCGAGGCGATCAGCCTGCGTACCCCCAGCCGGGTCGAGCAGCGCCTGGGCTTCGACGCGCTGCTGCCACTGCTGCGCGCCCGCAGCGCCGACGACGTCGCCGACGCGCTGCGCGACTGGGTCGAGCCGGTCAACAGCGTCCTGGTCGCCGACCGGCGCGGAACGGTCCACCAGCTGGTCGCCGGCCTCGTCCCGCTGCGCGACGACCGGTGCCGCCGGGAGCCGGTGCCCGGCGACGATCCCCGGTACCGGTGGCACGGCGGCTACGCCGAGCCGCGCCGCACCGCCGTCGACGGGTTCGCGGTCTGCGCCAACGACCGCCGCCCCGACGTGGCGGACCTCGGCACCGGCTTCGCCCCGCCGCACCGGGCCCGCCGCATCCGCGCCCTGCTCGCCGACGGCGCCCCGGCGGAGGCCGTACACATGGACACCCGGTTGGCGGCCGGGGCGCTGCGCGGCCTGCTCGACCGGGTCGACCCCGGCGGGCTCAGCGGGCCGGCCCGGCGGCTGCGGGACCGGCTGACCACGTGGGACGGGGACATGCGGGCCGACAGCGCCGACGCCGGCGCCTGGGCCGCCTGGCGCGCGGCCCTGGCCCGCCGGCTGTACGACCACCCGTGCCTGCGCCCGCTGCGCGACGCCCCGAGCGCGTTCGACGGCCTGTTCGCGCCGTGGACCGACCCGCTGTCCCGCATCGGCCACGCCCTCGACGGGGTGGCCACCGGGCTGCACCGCCTCGGCGGCGAGATCGGTCCCGTGGCGGCCGGGGCGCTCGAGGACGTCGCGGCGGGCGACCCGCCGGAGCCGTGGGGCCAGCGGCACGTGCTGCACCCCGTCCACCTCGGCGTCGCGGCGGCCACCGACGAGGCGGTACGGGGCATGCGGGAGCGGGTCGCGCTGGCCGGCGACGCCGACTGCGTGCTGGCCACGTCGAGCGTGCCCGGCGTGTCCGACGCGTGCTGGCGGGGCCCGGTGGCCCGCTACGTGTGGGACCTGACCGACCGCGCCGAGAGCCGCTGGATCGTCCCCTTCGGCGCGTCCGGGCGCCCCGGCGACCCGCACTTCGACGACCAACTGCCACTGTGGGCCGGCGGCGAGCTGGTTCCGGTGGTCACCGACTGGCGAGAACTCACCCCAGAACCAGGAGACGCGACACCGTGACATATCAGGAGAACATCCCCGGCTTCGGCGAGCTGTCGCTCGTCGCGCTGGACCCGGAGGCCCACGCGGAGCTGGTGCACGGCTGGGTGACCGAGCCCTGGGCGGCGTTCTGGGGCATGGGTTCGCACTCGGTCGACGAGGTGCGGGAGATCTACGAGTTCGTCGACGGCCTCGACACCCACCACGCGTACCTGATCATGCTCGACGACGCGCCGATCGGCCTGTTCCAGACCTACCAGCCGGAGGCGGACCCGGTCGGCGAGCGCTACACCGTGCGGCCCGGCGACGTCGGCATGCACCTGCTGCTCGCTCCCGGGAGGCGCCCGCCGAAGGGCCTCACCACCGCCATCGGCCCCGCTCTCGCCCGCTACCTGTTCGCCGACCCCACCCGGCTCCGGATCGTCGTCGAGCCCGACGTCCGCAACGAGCGCGCGCTCGACCGGCTGCGGCGGGAGGGCTTCACCTTCGCCGACGAGATCGACATGCCCGACAAGCGGGCCCAACTGGCGTTCCTGACCCGGGAGCGGTTCGAGGCGGCCCACGCCATACCCGCCTGAGAGCGTGCGGCGCGACCGGTCGACTGCGAGCGGTCACGCGGCGGCTGGTCCGGTGACGGGTGGCTCCGCGCTGCTGCGCTGTCGTGGTCGCCGAGCCGGTCCGTGGCGGAAGGGTCGCGCGACGCTGTCGAGCTGAGTCGTCTGTGACATCGGGCGGCTTCTGGGCATCGAGGCGGCGGGCGGCGGGCGGCGGTGAATCGTCTACGACATCAGCTCGACAGGGTCCCACCGGCGGATTCCTCGCCGGCCGGCGCCTCGTTCCCCAGGAGCACGGCGAGGCCCCGCCGGGTGCGGCGGGACCTCGCGCGGGAACGGGATCAGGCGGTGGGGAAGTTGTCCGGCGTACGGATGCGGTCCCGGATCAGGGCACCCGACTCGGTCAGCACGCCCGGGCCGGTGTACGTGCTCCCGGCACAGGTGCCCGGTCGCAGGGCGGCGCTGCCCTCGGCCTTGTCCGCTGGCCGTTGATCGCGACCGGCGCCTGACCGTCCGGTGGCGGGGTCGTCGGTGGCGGGGTCGTGGGCGGCGGGGTCGTGGGCGGCGGGGTGGTGGGGGCCGGCGGGGTGGTCGGCGTGGTCGCGCCAGTGCAGGCGGTGCCGTTGAGGGTGAACGTCGTCGGCGACAGATCCCCGCCCACGGGCCGGGGAGCGCTCCCACTGACGGCAGCTTAGGCGCGCCCCGGACTCCCCGCAACATGGACACCCGTCGACCCCTTCCCGCACGCGCGCCGGCCCCGGGGCGCGGACGCCCCGGGGCCGGTGTGCCGACGGTGTCGGTCAGAAGGTGGGAGCCAGGTAGAGCAGGCGGTTCGGGGAACCGGTGCCCGGGTTGGTGATCACGTTCGTGGTGGCCTGGCTGACGATGTACGAGTGGACCTGGGCGGGCGTCCAGCTCGGGTAGACGCTGAGCACCCGGGCCGCCGCGCCCGCCACGTGCGGCGACGCCATCGAGGTGCCGCTGATGGTGTTGGTGGCGGTGTTGCTGTTGTACCAGGCCGACAGGACGCCCACGCCCGGGGCGAACAGGTCGGTGCAGGTGCCCCAGTTGGAGAACGAGGCGCGCGCGTCGTTGCTCTGCGAGGCGTTGACGGTCAGCGCCGTCGGGACGGAGGCCGGCGAGAAGTTGCAGGCGTTGGCGTTCGAGTTGCCGGAGGCCACCGCGTAGGTGATGCCGTCGGCGATCGAGTTCGCCACCGCGGTGTTCAGGGAGGCGTTGTAGGAGCCGCCGAGGCTCATGTTCGCCACCGCCGGCTGACCCGCCTGGTGGTTCGAGGTCACCCAGTTGATACCGGCGATGACCTGCGCCCAGGTGCCGCTGCCCTGGCAGTTCAGCACCCGGACGCCGACGAGCCGGACGTCCTTCGCGACGCCGTAGGTGTTGCCGCCGACGGTGCCCGCGACGTGCGTGCCGTGACCGTTGCAGTCGGCGGCCGGCAGCGCGTTGTCGATCGCGTCGTAGCCGTCGATGGCCTGACCGGCGAAGTCGTTGTGGGTGGTCCGGATGCCGGTGTCGATGATGTACGCCGTCACGCCGGTGCCGCTGCTGTTCCAGGTGTAGGTGCGGCTCAGCGGGAGGGGCCGCTGGTCGATTCGGTCCAGGCCCCACGGCGGGTTGTTCTGCGTGGCCGCCAGCGACACGGTGTGGTTCTGCTCGACGTAGGCGACGTCGGGATGCGCGGCGAGGCGCTTGGCGGCCCGCTCGGAGAGCTTCGCCTCGAAGCCGTTGAGCGCGTCACCGTAGACGTGCCCGACGCTGCCGCCGAAGCGGGCGGCGAGGGAGCCCGCCGTGCTCTTCACCTCACCCTGCCGGGTGCCGGCGCGACCGCCGACGCTGGTGTCCTTGAGTACCACGATGTAGCTGTCGGCCACGGCGGTCGCGCCACCGGCGCTGAGGATCTCGCCGGTGGCCGAGGCCGCCGCCGGCGCGCCGATCATGGTGGTGACCATGGCGGCGCTGGCGAACACGCTGGCCGCAGCGGCGAGGGTCCGCCGATGAGTGCGAGGGAGTGACATCTCCCGGTCCTCCTACTGTGGTGGCCCCCGGGTGGCTCGTGGCACACCCGACAGGCGGTCTGGACGATGAGCAAACCTTAGCCGCCACATTCATGATCGTGAATTTTGTTGATGTTCACGATATGAGAAAGATGTTGAAGAGAATTGGTCGTGAATGCCTTGCGTGAAACGGGATTCCATTGAGATACGTCGACTTTGCTGGTTGACTGTCGGGGGAGCACCGGGCCGTCACACACCGCACCTCGACCTGTGACAGGAGTTCCTCCACCATGCTCCGAAGGCCCCTGCTCCACGCCCTGCTCGCCGCGCTGGCGGCGGTCCCCCTCACCCTCGCCGCCGGGCTCACCGCCCCCTCCCCCGCGCTGCCGGCGGCCGCCGCGCCCGTACGGGTGATGCCGCTGGGCGACTCGATCACCGGGTCCCCCGGCTGCTGGCGCTCCGTGCTCTGGAACCGCCTCCAGGCCACCGGCCACACCGACGTCGACTTCGTCGGGACGCTCGGCCCGCAGGGCTGCGGCCAGCCCCACGACGGCGACAACGAGGGGCACGGCGGCTACCTGGTGACCAACGTGGCCAACCAGAACCTGCTGCCGGGCTGGCTCGCCGCCACCCGGCCCGACATCGTCCTGATGCACTTCGGCACCAACGACGTGTGGAGCAACATCCCGCCCGCCACGATCCTCGCCGCGTACGGCAGGCTGGTGGACCAGATGCGGGCCAGCAACCCGGCGATGCGGGTCCTCGTCGCGAAGATCATCCCCATGGCGCCGCCCACGTGCCCGGAGTGCGGCCAGCGGGTGACGGCCCTCAACGGCGCGATCGACGGCTGGGCGGCGGCGACCGGGACCCCCGCCTCGCCGGTGGTGGTGGTCGACCAGTGGACCGGGTTCAGCACGGCCACCGACACCTACGACGGCGTACACCCGAACGCGGCAGGCGACCAGAAGATGGCCGACCGCTGGTACCGGGCGCTGGCCGCCGCGCTGGGCGGCGTCACTCCCACACCCACCGCCAGCCCGACGCATACCGTCAGCCCGACGCCGACGCCCACCGGCCCGGCCGGCGGCTGCGCCGCGAGCTATCGCGTGGTGGGCCAGTGGCAGGGCGGCTTCCAGGGCGAGGTGACGGTACGCAACTCCGGCGCCGCGCCGATCTCCGGATGGACCGTCCGCTTCGCGTTCACCGACGGCCAGCGGATCAGCCAGTCCTGGAACGCCCGGCTGACGCAGGACGGGGCCGAGGTGACCGCCCGCCACGTCGACTGGAACGGCGCCCTCGCCCCCGGCGCGCAGGCCACCTTCGGCTTCCTCGGCAGCACCACCGGGGGCGCCGCCACGACGACGGTGACCTGCGCGCCCGCCTGACAACCGCCACATCAACCCGCCGCGCCGGCGCGGTCGGCCCGGACGCCTGAACAGGCTTCCGGGCCGGCAGCCGCGGCTTTCCTAGCCGAATGTCGGCTAGATCTCGGTGCACAAATGAGTGATCCTGATCACAGCACCGCCTCGGGCCCGCCCACCGGCCCGCGCCCGGGGCCGCACAACGGAATTCCCTTCCGGCGGCCCGGATTGACGCCGCCCGCAACCCCCGGACGTTCGGGCATCTCGCCACGTACTGAGCCGTAACTCGCACGCAGCGTCACGCGTGACGCCGTCGGTACCGAACTGTGCCTCGATCGAATTCAGCCGCCCATCGTCACGGTTTGCGGCGCTCACTACCCTGATCCCTGATCCCGTGCCTGGGCACACGTCGACAGCGATAAGGGCTTCACATGAGCGACAGTTACCCTCCGTACGGAGGGCAGCAGCCGGACCCGAACGTCACCCCCTGGAGCGGGCCGCCGGCGCCGCAGCAGGGCGGGTACCCGGGTTACGGGCAGCCAGCGCAGGCGCCGCAGTTCGGCGCTCCCTTCCCGCCGCCGAAGAAGTCGAACAAGGGCCTGGTCATCGGACTGGTCGCCGGCGCGGTGGTCCTCGTGCTCGCCATCTGCGGCGCCGGCATCGGCCTCGTCCTCGTCAACGGTGACGACGACGAGCCCACGATCGTCGCGACCGGCGGTCCCAGCCCCGACGCCGGCACCAGCAGCACGCCGGGCACGGACGCCTCCCCCACCCCCGGGCAGCAGGAGACGCAGGAGCCGAGCAACAACGCGGTCACCGCCCGCTACTCCAGCGACCTGTCCAACGTCTGCGACGGCGGCCAGATCCTGAACGCGGCCACCTACAACGGCCCGTCCGGCGCCAAGGCGTACACGTTCTCGAACAACCCCGACCGGCCGAACTTCTGGTCGTCGAAGTCGGTCGCCTCGAACAAGCCGTACTACGCCAAGAGCGCCGACTTCCAGACGGTGTCCGTGGTCGGCTGCCTCAAGTTCGTCGAGGGCAGCGAGGGCGCGCCGAAGAAGTGCCAGTACAAGGACAGCGCCGGCAAGCAGGTCACCATCGACTACATCTCGTCGCGCTACACCCTGACCTTCTACGCCGCGAAGACCGGCGAGAAGATCGGCGACGGCGGCACCATCAGCGCCCCGGCGGCGCGCTGCCCGAGCTTCATCTCGTACAACAAGACCACCATGAAGTCGCACGCGGCGCCGGACTCCGGCAGCATCGAGGCCGCCCTGGACAAGTTCCTGTCCTGAGCGGCACGGTCGACGGTGGGGAGGGACGGATCACCGTCCCTCCCCACCGTCGTCTCTCCGCAGGGCCACCCGTGCGGGCGGCGGCCGCGACCTGGACCATCACGCCGATCGACCGTGGTGGAGAAGCCCAGGCGGGGTAGGTCGCGGCGGCCTCCCGCAGCGCCTGCGGCTCGACGTCCACCTGCGATCCGGCCGCGCCCGGTCCGCCGGGCGCCGGGCGCCGGCGGGATCGGGCCGATGGCACCGGCCCTCTGGGTGCCCGACGACGGCGGGGCCGCCACCATTCGAGTGCGAACCTGCTCGCCGTGTTCGGCGGGCTCATGCTCGCCCGTGCGCAGTTCGCCAAGACGGTCCGGCCCCACTTCGGTTACGGCTGGA